>NZ_JAMONU010000083.1 GCF_027066465.1 Thermococcus sp. | reverse complement strand
CTTTGTCTTGCCTGCCTTTATGAGCTCTATTGTTTCGGGTTTGAGCCTAATCCTCCCTTTCGCAACGGCTTTTCGAAAAACAATGTCCTTGTGGCCGATTTCAACCATCTTAACGCCCTTCTCGTCAACGTGAGTCAGCTCCATGGTAACACCCCACAAAAAGGGAGATGAAATCAGCCCTTAGCTACTCCCATCGGGCGCATTCTCGCGACGAGCTTCGCTATGCCGGCCTGATGGACGACGCTGACGACGTTGTCCACGCTCTTATACGCGCCGGGAGCCTCCTCTGCAACGACCCTGAGGGAAGCCGCGCGGACGTAGATTCCCCTCTGGAGGAGCTCGTTTCTCAGCCTGTCGCCGCGGTACTGCTTCGTCGCCGCCTTCCTGCTGAGGAGCCTTCCGGCACCGTGGCAACTCGAACCGAAGGTCTCCCTCATCGAACCCTCTGCACCGGCCAAGACGTAGCTCGCGGTGCCCATCGAGCCCGGAATGAGGACCGGCTGTCCGACGTCGCGGTAAGCTCTCGGCACGTCCGGGTGGCCGGCAGGGAAGGCCCTCGTCGCTCCCTTCCTGTGGACGACGACCCTAACTTTCCTCCCGTCAACCTCGTGCTCTTCTACCTTCGCTATGTTGTGCGCCACATCGTAAACCACGTGCATCTCCATGTCCTCAGCTTTCCTCTTGAAGACCTCCTCAAAGCTCTCCCTGACCCAGTGGGTTATCATCTGCCTGTTGGCCCAGGCGAAATTTGCAGCAGCTTTCATCGCGGAGAAATAGCGCTGTCCCTCCTCGCTCTCGAATGGAACGCTCACCAGCTCGCGGTCGGGCCAGGGAATCCCGTACTTCCTGTTGGCCTTCTCCATTATCCTGAGGTAGTCGCTCGCCACCTGGTGGCCGAGGCCGCGCGAACCGGTGTGAACCATCACAACGACCTGCCCCTCGAAGAGGCCGTACGCTTTGGCTATCTCATCGTCGTAGATTTTGTCAACGACCTGAACCTCGAGGAAGTGGTTTCCTGAACCAAGGGAGCCGAGTTGAGGAGCACCCCTCTGCTTCGCCCTCTGGCTTACTGCACTGGGGTCTGCACCTTTCATCCTCCCGCCTTCCTCGAGGTGTTCCAAATCCTCCTTCCAGCCGTAGCCGTTCTCAACTGCCCACTTGGCACCGTCCGCTAAGACGTCATCGAGCTGGGTCCAGTGGAGCCTCACACGTCCCTTGCTTCCAAGTCCGCTAGGAACATTCTTGAAGAGGGTATCAACGAGCTCCTTGATGCGGGGTCTCACCTCCTTCTCGGTGAGGTTGGTTCTGATAAGCCTGACGCCGCAGTTGATATCGTATCCGACGCCTCCGGGGCTTATTACGCCCTCCTTCACGTCAAACGCTGCGACACCTCCAATCGGGAAGCCGTAGCCCTGATGTCCATCGGGCATGACGATGGAGTACTTGTATATGCCGGGGAGCATTGCAACGTTGGCGGCCTGCTCAAGGGTTCTGTCCTGCTTCATTTTTTCAATCAGCTGGTCGTCGGCATAAACCCTGCCCGGAACGCGCATCCGCTTGTCGAACTTGGGAATCTCCCAGCGGATTTTGTCTATTCTCTTCAGCGGCACCATCGCTCTCACCCTTAGGGTATTCTAACGCCAGAACTTTAAAACCTTAGCACCGAATTTCCAACCGCTACTCCTTTATACCCTCTTCTCGAAAATTTCTCGATGGCCGGGAATCTGCTCAAGAACATCGGGCATCTGATGGCGGGGAACTTCGCGAGGAGCATGATAATGGTCTTTTTCACAATCTACATAATCAGGATTATCAGCGTTCAGGACTTCGGTGTGTACTCCACCGTTCTGGCGTTCTCCGCGATAACGACGGCTTTCGTCAACTTCGGCCTCGATACCTATCTCACGAGGGAAGCCAGCAAGGAAAAAGACGTGTTCATCCCGCTTCTCAAAACGGTTACGAAGGCCCGCTTCCTGCTCTTCGCCCTTTCAGAGGTTCTCCTATACGCTCTCCTCAAGGTTCTTGGTTACTCCGAGGAAGTTATCATACTCACCCTCGTCTTCGCCTTCGACCCACTTCTCTGCTTCCTCCTCGACTCCATATACTCAATCCTCTACATCGAGGGCAGAACGCATCCTGTGGCACTGGCGGAGTTCGGAAAGAGGGCACTGCTTCTGCTTTTCGTCCTGTTCACTGCCAAGCTCGGCCTTTTCTGGATTGTAATCTCCTATATCGTCGCGGATTCAATAGTTCTGGCATTTCTCTACCTCGATTACAAGAGGCTGGTGAGGGACTTCCCGAGGGGGAGCGGCGTTTCCCTGGTTGAGGTTCTCAGGAAGAGCCTTCCATTCTCCCTCCAGACTTTGACCGGCCTCTTCTTCTGGAACGTGGACATAATGATGGTGTCAAAGCTCCTCGGAGCTGTCGCAACGGGATTCTACAACGTCGGCGCGACGATTTTCAAGGCGATATACTTCATTCCCCAGTCCTTCGGTTCGGTGCTCTTTCCCAAGATGAGCGAGGCCCACCACGAGGGCAACCTCGAAAGGCTCCGCGGGCCAATCCTCGAGTCCACCAAGAGCCTTCTCTTAATAGCGATTGGCATCGTGCTCTACTCCCAGACGAGCCTTCCCTACTACATTCCCCTGCTCTTCGGCGACAAGTATGCCCCTGCGATGAAGCTCATGGGCCCGATGTCGCTCATAGTGCTCTTCTACTTCCCGGCCTTCATCGGTCAGAGCCTCCTCATGGCAATCGGGCGTGAGAAGGAAGCCGTAAACACGCTGGTTTTCGCGAACATCGCCAACTTCGTCCTGAACCTGATTTTCATAAAGCTCTTCGGACTCCTCGGTGCTGTTTATGGAACGGTGGTCAGCCAGGCCCTCTTCCTCGGGGCGACGGTTTACTACCTCCGCGACGTCCTCCCGAAGGTGCTCCCCCCGATGGAGCTCGCGAGGAGTCTCGTCCGGGGAACCCTCGCGTGGGTTCTCACTGCCCTGGCCGTCCTCTGGCTGGAGAACTACGTAAAGCCGGACTGGGCCGACAACCTGTACTTCCTGACGCTCTACCTGCTCTACAAAACGGGGATAATAAAGGTGGAAGGTTTCAGAATCTAATCCATTCTTAACCTTCTCTCCTTCGGGACGTAGTTGAGCAACCTCCCGTTCTTGGCCTTAGCGGAGCCGAGGTAGTAGGAGCGCCATTTGAGGAGCACCCAGCCGTCCGGCGCATCAATCTCAACACTCTCCCCGGCCAAGTAGCGCCTCGCTCGCTCATCGTCCAGCTCAACAACGTTCTTCGTTGCCCTTGGTCCGATGAGGAAGGCACCCTCGATGGTAAGCCTTATTCCATCGCTCTCTATCCTGCCGAAGTAGATGCCTCTTCTGCCGGTGTCGCTTATCTTCAGCCTACAGGGCTTGTAGGCGTAAACTTTACGATGGTTGCCCCGGATTTCGTAGATTAGCTCCGGAGCATAACCGTAGTTCTCGATGAGGAGCCTTTTAACGAGCTCGGCATCGCCGGTTTTCCCAATCTCGTTTCTTGGGTTGCTCATTCCCCATCACCCGGCTTGACTATCTTCGCTATGAAGAACGCCTCGGTGTCGTTGTCGTTCGGGTGTATGCGCAGAGCTTTTCTCAGCTCGTCCGAGTAGGCCTTCCCCTCCCACTCAAGGACCGGCTTGCTCGTCTTCACGGGCAGGTCTATCTTTTCAAGCCTCGCGTCGGTCTTCCTCAGGAGGTAGTCAACGACCTCCTCGTTTTCCAGCGGGTCTATTGTACAGGTCGAGTAGACCATAACCCCACCCGGCTTCAGCGCCTTGTAACCGGCCAGGATGAGCCTCTTCTGAATGTTCATGTACTTGACGACTGCCTTCTCACGCCACTCCCTCAGGAAGCGCCAGCTCTTTCGTATCATTCCGACAGAGGAGCACGGTGCATCCAATAGAACCCTGTTGAAGGTATTCTCGAAGCGTGCGAATTTGGCCCCGTCCCTCGTTGTTACCCTCGCTATCAGGACCCCCATCCTGTTGAGGTTCGCTATCAGAACGTTGGCCCTGTCCCTGTTGGGGTCGTTGGCTATTATACAGCCTTCGTTCTCCATGTACTGGGCTATCTGCCCAGTCTTCGAGCCCGGCGCGGCGGCCATATCCAAAACCAGCTCCCCCGGCCTCGGCTCGAGAACCACCGACGGAATCATCGAGCTGGCTTCCTGGCCAAAGATTAAGCCGAGGCCGTGCTCCGGGACCTTCGCGAGGTTGTCAACGTTGATGAAGAACCCCTCCCTGACCCAGGGAATCGGCTCGAGCTCGAACTCCTCTCTGAGTCTCTTAACCACCACCTCCAGCGGGGCCTTGAGCGTGTTCACCCTTATGCTCTGCCTGAGGGGCTTAACCATGAGCTCCCAGAACTCGTCCGAATCGTCGAGCTTTGAGTAGCGTTCGTAAAAGGCCGGATTGGTTTCCTTAATAACGTCCCTCGCGCTCATCCAATCACCTCACAGGTCGGGGACGAACTGCGCCATCCAGCGCCCGTCCGGCAGTTTCTCAATCCTCATGTCGTGGTAGGTTATCGCCTTGACTTCCTCCTTCGGCTCGTGCTTCTCGTAGTCGAGAGGTTCTCCGCAGGCTTTGGCTTTGAGGCGGTAGCCGTTCTCGGTCTTCTCTATCCTGACCCTGACGTCGCCGAAGACCAGTCCCTCCATGTCATGGAGCACTAGGAGTTCCTCAAGGAAGCTGTACAGGAGCGCCTCCAAGTCCTCTTCCTCCACCTCAACCTCGCGGCACTCCCCCGGCTCGACCTTCCTCACGTCCACCATAACATCAAAGAGGCCCAGCGCGACCGCCTCAAAGGCCTCCTCCAGCGTTGAGCCGTAACCGCGAACGCCTATGTCGGCGGTGTGCTCGTAGTGCTCCCAGGTTCTCATTCTCTCACCCCCACGAGGATTGAGTTCAAGCCCTCTTTGAGGGCCATCTCGTGAAGCCTCTTATCTGCGGTGTAAAAGGCATCGGCTCCTACGTACTTCGCCGAAACTATTTGCAAGGCGTCTGCCTGATAAATGTGATACCTCTCAATCAGCTCCCACGCATCAGCTAGGAGTAGGGAATGGACGGGAACGACCTCGAGGACACCCAGCCTCGTGAACCGCTTTACCTCCGCCAGGAAGCCCCTCTTCAGAAAGTTGAACTCCTCCTCGGTGAGCTGGCCCCTCCTCAGCTTTTTGTCGAATATCCCGATTACCTCACCTATGTTCCAGAAGCTGAAGGCCAGCTTTACCTCACCCCTGTAGGCGTCCCTGAAGGCTTTCTTCACGAGGTCGCTTCCGTTTTCGTTCAGATACCTCTTCAAGATTGCGCTACTGTCCAAGTAAACGCTCCTCGCGGTCATCCCTCATCTCCCTCAGGAGCTTTTCACTGCTCTCGCCACCAACGTTGAGTGGCTCGAACCACAGGGGAACCTCGGAGTCGTCAACGTCCTTCAAGACCTCGTTTATGAGGTAGTTCATCAGCGCCTCCTCCAGCAGTCTGCTGACCTCGCTCCCCTCCCGAAGGGCCAGCTCTTTAAATTCCTTCCACAGCTCCTCATCGACGTAAACGCTCGTCTTAACCTTCCCCATGCCATCACCTGTAGGTAATTACCGACATCGGTATATAACCCTATCGAAACCGTTAATTAGACCGCCGTCGAAACGAAGGCAGGTGGTTGCATGAGGGAGGTAACGCCAAAGAAAATCCGCGAGATGAAGGGGAAGGAGAAAATCACGATGGTGACGGCATACGATTACCCCTCGGCGCTCCTGGCGGATAAGGCGGGAATTGACATTGTCTTCGTTGGTGATTCCCTCGGAATGGTCGTTTACGGCGATAACAACACTCTCAACGTGACGATGGAGCAGATGGTATTCCACACAAGGGCCGTTGCAAGGGCCGTTAAGCGGGCGCTCGTTTTAGCTGATATGCCCTTCTCCAGCTACGAGGTCAGCATCGAGGAGGGCGTTAAGAACGCCGTTCGGCTTATTCAGGCCGGAGCCGATGCCGTGAAGATTGAAGGTGGCGCCGACCACGAAAAACTCGTCAGGAAGCTCGTTAGGATGGGAATTCCGGTTATGGGACACACCGGTTTAACTCCCCAGCGCTACCTGAGGCTCGGTGGCTACAGAATCACGGGCGAGACGGAGGAGGAAATCGAGGAAATCCTGCGCGACGCGAAAGCCCTTGACCGGGCCGGGGCCTTTGCCGTTGTGCTTGAGTTCGTTCTGGCCGATGTCGCGAAGCTCGTAACTGAGGAGGTCTCGATTCCGACGATAGGAATTGGCGCGGGCCCGTACGTTGACGGTCAGGTTCTGGTCTGGCACGACCTCCTTGGAATTTACGAAAGCTCGCCCCCCTTCGCCAAGCGCTACGCCGAGCTGGGGAAGATCATCGTGGAGGCCCTGAGTCAGTACAACCGCGAGGTCAAGGCTGGAGAATTTCCAAGTGAGGAGCACTACTGGGGGTATCAGAACAGGGAGGAGTTTAAGAAAAAGGCCCGCAGAGCGCTTGAAAAGCTGAGGAATTTACGCTCCTAATGGACCTGTCCTTATTTCTTGGATTTTTTTGAAAATGTGAGTTTTTGACGATGTTTCTGCCGCTTCTGTAACTTTTTAGAATAATAAAACTGCAACCTTTATATGTATCGTTTGCATACTCTCCAATGGGGATTGGAAAATGTTCAAGTGGTATGTCCACACGAGGACCTTTGAGGCGGGACTCTTCGCGGCATCAGTGGCCATACTCCTCGGGCTAGCCCTCATCGGTGCCACTCACGGAAGCTACAGCGGTTCATTTCTTCTCACCCCCAACTCAACCTACTCGATTCAGCTTAGGGGTTATCAATGGGAGAGCATCTATATCGAGATAAAATCAAACGCACCCGTTACGGTTTGTATAACGGACTCGGCTGGATTGAGGCTACTCCACTCGGGTGAGGGCGCCCTCTGTTACCTGTATAAGGCCAACGTTACAAAATTTGATGAATACTGGAGGTTCCCCACGAGTGAGAAGCTTTACCTGCTTATAATTTCAAAGGGAGAAGCGGCCGAGGTTAGGGTAAGCCTGAGAATGGGGGTATTAACGTGGTAAAATGGAGCCGGGACCGGGATTTGAACCCGGGACCTGGGGATTACGAGTCCCCCGCCCTGCCGAGCTAGGCTACCCCGGCACCGTTCTATGGGACAGAGCTAGGATTTATAAGCTTTTCTCAGGGCTGGCCGAGTAGGCTCTTAATAAGGAGCATCCACCTCCCGGGACTGAGGGCTATTATAAAAACTATGAGGGCCAGCAGGAGGTTGACCATTGTTATTGCCTTCAGAGAGTCGAACTCGAGGCTGTAGATTTTTTCAGGAGCCTTTAAGACCCAGCGGGAGGGCACCTTGGAGACGAGGACGGCCAGCAGGAATCCCGTTATGACATCGTATATCCAGTGGTGGGCGAGGAACACGGTTGCGAAGGGAATGAGTGTATTGACCGCGATTAAAACCTTACCCCCAAGCCGCTTCCTGTACTTCCATATCGTCAGTATGTTTATCGCCGCAAACGTGTTGTGAAGGGACGGAAACACGAACTCCTGTCTCGTTAGGAGAGTGCTCTCCGAGCTGTATCCGGGAATTCTATAGACCACGTGGGGGGCGTATATGTGGAACATCATGTATATCGAGCCCGCTATCGCGTAGGCGAGCAGATAGCGCGACAGCAACTCGTCCGAGGTCTCAAGGTCGTACAGGTATATCAGGAGGTAAACCACCATCATGCCTATCGAGCCGGCGAATCCAAGGTAATAAACTGCCCTGAACAGTTCGTAGAGAGGGGGTATCGCTTTAATCGTGTCGAGGACGGAGTACACCAACGTCCTTGAGGTGAGGGGAAGCTTCAGAAACTCGTTCGTGACGTTTACACTCCACCTGCCTATGTAGCCGTAGAGGATTCCGAAGAGTATCCAGCCAAAGTAGCTCAGCACGAAGGCGTTCAGCCTTATGAGAACGCGGGGGTCGCTGAGCCTCTGCCTCAGTAGGTTCATTTTTTACCCCCCGGAGTTATTGGGTTAACTCACTTTTGTGTATCAGCCGGTTGATACACGTTAACCCTTAAAAAACTTTACACATATTCCAGCCGGTGATGTCAATGGAGATTCCGGGATACGGAAGGATTGAGTTTAAAGCCGTTCTGTTCGACCTCAACGGGACGCTCGGCGTTGAGGGCCGGGTTCCTGATGACGTTAAGGAGCTGTTAAAGAAGCTCTCCGAGAAATACACAGTTGTCGTTTTGAGCGCCGACACGTTTGGAACCCTGGAGGAGGAGTTCAGGGGACTGCCGGTTAAAATCGAGAGGGTTTCAAGCGGTTTTGAAAAGGCCCGGATAGCCGAGGGCTACGTCCCCTACGCCGCCGTCGGGAACGGGAACAACGACATTCCGATGCTTGAGAAGGCCGAACTGGCGTTCTGCATTGTGGGAAAGGAGGGTGCAAGCGTTGATGCACTCCTCGTCAGTGATATCGCGGTTACAGACGTTAGAGACGCAATAGAGATGCTCCTCAACGAGAAGAAGCTCATAGCGACGCTGAGGAGGTAGCATGAGGACTTTGAAAGGCATTGGAACTGCCAGGCTCGTTGTGAAGAAGTCGGTCTTCATAGGCTACGCCGCCCCCGCCGGAAGCGAGGAGGAGGCGAGGGCCTTCATCGGGAAGATAAAAGCCCATCACAGCGACGCCAACCACAACGTCTCGGCCTACGTCATAAACGATGGGAGGAGCTTCGCGGTTCGCTACGATGACGACGGCGAGCCGAAGGGAAGCGCCGGAAAGCCCGTGCTGAGGGTTATTCAGAACAGAGGTTTGAGCAACGTTGTCGTCGTGGTCACGCGCTACTTCGGGGGTATAAAGCTCGGTTACGGGGGACTCGTTAAGGCCTACAGCGAAGCCGCGAGTCTCGCTATTGAGAACGCGGGCGTCGTTGATGTCCACGAGACGGGGCACTTTCAGGTTACCTTTCCCTACAGCCTGTTTCGCACGGTTAAAGAAACCATAGAAACGGCCGGTGCGAGGGTCATCGGCGAGGACTACTCCGGGAGCGTCACGTTCACCGTCGCGGTGAGGAAGGACGAGGTTGAGGAGCTTATGGAACTGCTCGTTGAGAGAACGAGGGGAAAGGTAAAGTTCGGGACACCCCTGTGAGCTTTCTGGATTAAGGAAAACCTTTAAATTTACAGGGTATGTAATTTACATGGGGTGTAATTTGCATGGTATGTAAAAATTTCTTCCGAACGAGGCCGGTGATGGAGGAGGAATGCCTCTGGGGGAAGGGGCATAAGAAAGCCGTTGAAAACCTTCTCAGTGCGGTTCTCAGGAGCAATACCGCGGTTCTTCTCGGTCCGAGAAGGGTGGGAAAAACGAGCGTAGTAAGTGTGATGGCGGAAAAGTTAAGGCGAAAACGGGGCTATCATTACGTCTATTTCAACTTCTCTCGATTCATAGGCTCCCGGGCGATATCAATAGCCGACATAGAACCCAAGAGGACGTCCCTCAAGATGGTAACGACGAGCAAGAGCTACAAAATATCGTTTCGAGGGGTGAGCGTTGAGGTGAGGAAGACGAGCATTGAGGAGTTCAGCAGAGACTTTTCAACGCTGGTCCGGGTTTTGTCCCAGAATGCCAAGCTGGGTGTATTGATATTCGACGAAGCACAGGTTCTGGCGAGGCTGAAGAATCTCGACTTCAGGGGACTGTTGCAGGAGATAACGGACAGTTACCCGAACATCTCCCTCGTTTTCACGGGCTCAATGCCGGGTATGCTGGTCGAGTATCTAAACCCAAGCGCCGAAAAACCGAACTTCATGCGCTCGGCAGAAATCTTCGCCCTTCCAAGGTGGAGCATCGAGGAGGGGAGGGGATACCTCATCGAGGGCTTCAGAAGCTATGGAATAAAGGTAACGAACGAGCTGGAGCTCTCAAGGGCCGTTGAAGAGCTTGGAGGAATTCCGGGGTTTATCGCACACTACGGCGTCACCGCGGTTAACCTTGTGAGGACTGGAAAGGACCCGGAAGAAGCTCTCCCCGTGGCCCTTGAGGAAAGCAGGGGGTACGCCCTTGAGGAGTGGAAGAAGGACATAGAGGCTTTCCTGAACGTCTACAACAGCAGGGTTTACCTCGGCGTCCTCAGGGTTCTGGCGGAAGCCTACCCGAGCGCCCTCCGTGGGGCGGAAATCTACAGGAGGCTTAAAACCCTCGGCTTGGCACCCACGAGGGTTCAGCACGTCTATAAGTACCTCGAAACGCTTGAAAAGGCCGGTTTCATTCGCTCGTCTGAGAGAAGGTATTGGATTGAGGACCCCCTCCTCAGGGAGGCCGTTAAGAGGTTTAACCTCAGCTGAATCATTAAATGAAGGGGGGCCGGCCCCTCAGCGGAAGGGCCAGCCGAAGGGGAGGACCCGCGCCAGAAGGCGCAGGAGCCTCCTGAGGAGCCTCACGGCATCACCTCCCGGCGGTTATCTCGTCCTTCGCCGGGAGGCCAAAAAACGAAAGGTCAGACGAGGCGCCTCATCTCCTCCTCCACCTTCACCCGCTCGGCGAAGGCCTTGAGGAGCTCGTAAAGCGCCTTGGCATTCTCACGCGTGTAGGAGATGCTGACCGAGCCAAACATTGAAGACGCGAGGCTGACCGAGTCGTCGTCGAACACGAACTCTGCAGGATACTTTATCGGTGAAAACGTGAACGCATCAAAACACTCGAGCACGACGCGGGTCTTCTTAACCTTTCTCACGCCCACAGAAGCCACCTCCCAGCTTTTTGGAAAGAAAAGAAAGCTTCACAGGGCGGGAACCGGCTCCTGAATTCCGCGGGGAACGTTCACACCTTCAACGTGCCCCGCGTACTTCCAGTAGAGGTAGGCCAGCTTTTGAACGTTCTCGCGGGTGTACTTGAGAAGAAGCTGGCTTGAAAAGTTCTCGCCCGTGATTGTGAGCTTCAGATACTTGGGTTCAAACTCGGCCTTTATTGTTACTGAACCAGAAGGACCCTCGAGCTCCAGAAGGTAGCAATCAAACTCGTATCCGAAATCCAGAACGCGCCTCATCGGGCATCACCAGAAACGCTAAGGCCAGTCCCGCGGAGGTCCGGAAACGGCAAGATAGATTAAGGTAACAATCAGTTTATAAATTTTTTGGTAATCCCGGGCAGGGGCTTCTCCTGACATGCTCCTCCAAGGTATGCAATCGCTTTCTTGACGTGCTCGCTGGTTTTTTCTGCGTGGTATAGATTGATACGCCGTCGTTTCGATGTTTTCGGCTCTGTCTTCGTTTCTTTTTCAAATGTGTTCATTTGGAAACAAGGCAGTTCCCAGCCCAAAACCGGAAACAGGGAGAGGAACAACCCGGCGGGCGACTATTCCCCCGAATAAAACTCTCAAACCCGAAGAAAAAGCATAAGAGAAAATTTCCCATTTTTACGCTGCATAAGAGTATCACCATGCACAAGTTTGACAGAGAAAGGTGGAAAAACCTTAAAATTCCAATTCGGGCAGTAATACGGTCAAATTGATGGAATAAGGGCGGGTAAACTGTTTTTCGGGCTGGGGTTTAATGGGGCATTCTGAAGGCTTTTTTCGTCTTTTAGAGGCTTCTCCTTGGAGTGCGGTGGAGTGAAAAGTTTTGATTAACCCTTGTTTTTGTGGTTAAGTTCTGTTCACTGTTGGTTGTTGTTTTACCAGTTTTTTAGGGTTTATTTTGGGTGTTTGGGTTTTCTGCTTTCCTCGTTTGTGTTTTTACTATTTGGTATAGTTTAGACTAGGCTTTTTCGTGTTTTGTTTTTCTGGGCTTCTGGTTGGGTAAATTTTTTAAGGAGAAGTTCTCCTTCTTTTATCGTCCAAAAGGACGAAAAAACCCGAGGGTTTACAAACCTCTAGAAGAATGGCTACTGGGCTTCAAGAAGGTCAAGGAAGATTCTTTGAAACCTCCATAGAAATAGTCGTCTTTCCAGTTTACAAACCTCTAGAAGAATGGCTACGTTCCGTCCTTGCTCGGAGCAATGATGTCTGCTCCGGTCTCTCTGGGTTTACACACCTCTAGAAGAATGGTCGCTTCTTCTCGGCTCTCTCGATGTTTGTGAACTCGTCGAGGAACGGCAGTTTACAAACCTCTGCAAGAATAGCCTCGACCTGAAGTGGTGAGCTCGCCGGAGGCACTCCTCCGGCACGTTCAATCGAAACCCTTATAACTCTCGAGCGTTATTTCAGC
>NZ_JAMONU010000082.1 GCF_027066465.1 Thermococcus sp. | reverse complement strand
CATCCACTTGATGTGGCTGAAGACCTGGTCAACGCTGAGTCCAATCGGCTCGACGCCGAGCTCCCTGAACTTGTCGAGCCTCTTCTGCATGGCGTAGAACTCGGTCGTACAGACCGGGGTGAAGTCAGCCGGGTGGCTGAAGAGTATGAACCACTTGCCCTTCTCGGCGAAGTAGTCCGGGAGCTTTATCACTCCGTGGGTTGTCTTGACCTCAACCTCTGGGAACTTTTCTCCTATGACGACCATCTTTCATCACCTCTCCTTTTCCTGTGTCGTCTTCACTATAAACCTCATAGGTTCGAATATATAAGTCTTTCGGTTCGTTTTCAGGAGAAATTTTGGAGAAAAAACAATGGGCCTTAAAAGACATCGAGGGAGAATACAATCATGCCCATCTTTTATTGACGTTATGGAAAATAAACCAAAACGTCTTTGCCAAAAATTGATGAACAAAAATGTTTATTTGCCGTTAAGCTTCCTAACATTGACCCACGTTGAATGGTACGCCGAACCGTTCCCATAATCCTCAACGGTTCCGTCCGTCGTCAGGAAGTTGGCGTTCCAGCCAAGGAGCCTGACCCAGAAGGCCTTGTAGAGCAGGACAACTCCTCTCGGAACGTCGTCGCTGAGTTTTGCGAGGGTTTTTACTCGGCCGTAGTCGTTGAAGACCTCGACCGTCTCGCCGTCTTCAATGCCCCTCTCCTCCGCGTCAACAGGGTTGATGTAAAGGTTGGGGTCAATCATTCCATAGGTGTTGTGGTACTGGCTCGTTATCGTCATTCTGTAGGTTGGCGTGAGCAGGCGGAGCGGATACTTTCCTTCAAACTTCCTGTATTCAGGAAACGGGCCTAATCCCCTCTCAACGGCCCTCCGCGAGAAGAACTCGATTTTTCCGCTCGGGGTTTCCCACCCTCTCGGCTTTTCAGGAATTTTAACGAAGCCCTTCGCCTTCAGCTCCTCCCAGCTCAGGCCGTTGAGCTCAAGGACCTTTCGAATTACTTCCTCATCGATCTCGTAAAGGTGGGGATTTTTAATGCCCAGCGCTCTTGCGAGCAGTCTCGTTACCTCGCTGTTGCTCCTGCCGTACAGCCTCGCGACCGGCTCGTTCAGAGCAACGTAGCGGTGGTAGTAGGAATCCGCTATGTCAAGCCTCTCGAAGAAGGTGTTTGCCGGCAAAACGACGTCCGAGTAGAGGGCTGTGTCGGTAAAGAAGATGTCGTGCGTAACGACGAAGACGTCGCTCTCGCTTAGGGCTTTTCTCAGCCTGTTCTGGTTCGGAAGGCTCGCGAGTGGATTGGAGTTGTAGACGTAGAGGAAATTAATCTCACCCCGCTCGATGTATTCCGCCAGCTTCATCTGGGGGATTCTCTTCGCCGGCTTCGTCCTCAGGAAGGTGCCTTCTGCGTAGGATTTGTCCATCGTTTTCATGTCGTATATAAAGCCGAAGCGGTGGCCGACGAGGGCGGGAAGGATTGCTATCGCCCTAACCGCCTCCCCACCAGCAAGGGAGCGCTGGAAGCCGTAGCCGACGTGGATTACGCCCCTCTTTTCGGCGAACTCCCGCGCGAAGGTCTCTATCTCCTCAACTCCCAACCCGGTTTCTTTGCTTACATAATCAAGCGATAGTGTTTTTACATAATTCTTGAATTCTTCAAAACCGTAAACGTTCTCGCGGACGAAGGCCCTATCGTAAAGCCCCTCCCCGATTATAACCTTTGCAAAACCCAAAGCCAAAAGAACGTCCGTGTCTGGCCTCACCTGAAAGAACCTGTCGCTTCTCCTGGCGGTTTCTGTCCTGACGACGTCAACCGTCCAGATTTCAAGGCCGTGCCGTTTAGCGAGGGCGAAGCCGTGAAGATTATTCCAGAAGGCGTTTATGCCCCAGTAGACGATTAACCGCTGGTTCTTAAGCTCTTCCGGGTCGAGACCGACGGCAGTTCCGTAGACGTCCTTAAGTGCCTCCTGCCCGGCCCTGTCGCAGATTCCATAGTCGAGCACGGCGGTGTTGAGGTAGTGAAAGAGCCTCAGCGGGAAAGCGTAGTTCACAACTCCCCTGTCGCCGGCGTACTGATAAACGAGAACGCTCTCACTCCCGTGCTTCTCGATGGTCTCCTTCAGCTTCTTCGCTACGAGGCCTATCGCCTCTTCCCAGCTCGCTTCTCTGAAGGAACCGCTCCCCCTCTCGCCGGTTCGGATTAGCGGGTTCTTTAGCCTGTCCTCCGAGTGGAACCACTTCGAGAGCAGAGCACCCTTGGGGCAGAGAAAGCCGGCCGTTATCGGGTGCTCCGGATTGCCCCTAACCCTAAGCCTTCCGTCTCTGAGCTCGCTCACCATCGAGCAGGTGTCGTAGCAGTCCCGCATGCAGACGGAAAACATTGCAATCACGGGGAAAGCCTGACCTTAAAAGCAACCTCCCTCTCGACGAGAACCCTGCCTATCTCCGAGGGCAGGACCGCCATGTCCCAGGCCCTGAAGGGTCCGTACTCCCTCATGTCAGGACCGAGGATTACGGGAAGGTTTTCGATTATGATGTAAACCTCTCCAGGTGTCCTTCTGGCTGGCTCCCCGGATTCAACCCCCTCTACCTCATCTCTTTCCTCGGCTTCAAGCGATTCAACCTCGGGTAGCTCCTCCCGCTCGATAAACGCCCTGAGAACCCTGAAGATTTTTCTCTCCTCTGAGGTCATCTCCGCTGGCTTCCCCTCAACGGCTAGGTCAACTATCTTGTGGAGGCGGAGTTTAATTATTTCCTTAATCAGACCCTCAGCGATTCTCAGCTGGGCCAGGTAAAGTCTCTCCTCGACGCTTTCACCCCTCTCGCGGGAGCTTTCGGCACTCAGTTTAAGGGCTTTAACCAGACTGTCGAACTCCCGATAAAAATCATCGTCCAGCTCGGTGAGTTCAACGCTCGAAAGCTCCTGCTCAAGCAGTTCCCTGAGCTTGACGATGTCCATGCAACCACCTCAGAGAAAAGGAAAGGGAATCACTCCTCGACGCGCGGGGCCAGGAGGAACACGAGCCTGCCCTCGTCCCTTATGGGGTACTCCATTTGAAGGGGCATTTCGTTTCCAAAGTTGAGTATAACCTCGTCCGCCTTGCCGATTCCCTTTATCATATCGCTGAGGTAGCTGATTCCGTAGGCGCTCTTGGTCTCTTCCTTGACCTCAAGGTCGAGCAGACCCTCGTCCTCAAGGGTAAGCCTTATCTCGACCTCGTTGGTCTCCCCTTCGGCCTTCATTATAAACTCGTTCTCGGTTGCTATGAACTTTATGGCGTCGCTTACGAGCGAGGCGTCCTTAACTGCCTCCTTGAGAACCTCACCGAGGACCACAACCTTGGCCGTAAACGGCAACTCGGGGAGTTCAAGCTCAAGCTCCTCAACGTCTATGAGGGGCAGTCTGAAGGTTCTTCTGGCGGTTCCCTCGAATGTCACCTCGAGGAAGTTGTCCTCGCCCTTCCTGAGGATGAGCGTGTCCTTGGCCTTCCCGCGCTTGAGGACCTTCTTGAACTGGTCCATGTTAACGCCTATGGTTTCCTCCTCCTCGACCTCATACTTGGAGAAGATGCTCTGCGGAAGGTTGAGGTCAATCAGAACGACCCTGCTCGGGTCCATCGCACGCATGCTTATGCCCTCCTCCGTGAACTTGAAGGCGGCCTCGTCTATGAGGTTACTTGCCGTCGCTATTATGTCGGCAAACTCCTTGGCACCGTCAAAAACGACTTCGAACGGCATGGCTATCCCTCCAGTATTTTAATCATCAATCTAACCCTTTCTTTTCCCCGGAATAAATAAGCTTTTCCGTTGTCCGTATCGGGTACCCTTTTATACGCTTCTTCAAGCTCCTTCAGGGCCTTTTTGGCAAGCCTTAGAAGGGTCTCCCTCTCAAGCTCGTTCACTCGTAGGACCTCCAAACGTAGCCGCACTTGGTGCACTTGTAGAATATCGTGCTCGGCTCATCTCCAGCCCTCGTCTGAAGCTCCCACCAGTAGGCGGTGTCGTTGCCGCACTTCGGGCAGGTAACCTTGGTGGTTGGGAGAGTTTTAACGTCTTGCTCTATGACGACTATCTCCTCATCGGGTTTGTGCTCGACTTTCTGGGTTATCCTGGTTTTGGCCCTGTCCTTCTCCTCATCAAAAGGCTCCTCGTAGCCACAGACGCGACACACCCAGACCTTTCTCTTTCTATCGGGGAGCATGAGGTTGCCGCACTTCGGACAAAACTTCATTTTCCCACCCCCGCCGGAGAGGGGGTATATTGGAAAGCAATAAAAAGTTTTGGCAGAAGAGCCAATCAGCTTTCAACGACCTCAAACTCGCCCGAAACCATGTATCTCGTCCCGTTTACGAAGACCACCTTCTCAACCCTGTACTTTCCGGGCTTCAGTTTGAGCTCGGAGAGCCCAACTGTCTGCTGCCAGCTCTTTCCCGGGGGAATGGTTCTGAGTGTCTGGATGAACATCAGTCCGGTGTTCACCTTCGTCCAGTTGCCGTTCTCGTAGCGGTAGAGGGTGAACTCGTAGCCTGCGGTCGCGTTAACGTTGGCGTTGTTGATGACCCTTATGATTATTGTATCCGTTGGCTTAACCACCGAAGGCGTTACCTGAAGGACAACGGGGGCTTTTGGAGGCTCCTTCTGAGCCTCATTGAGGTAATACGCCGCGGGAATTATCAGGGCAACCAGGATTACGGCTAGGAACCACCTCATGCAATCACCTTAAATGGACTACTCACCAAGAACTCTTAACCTTTTCCAAAAAGAATTGAGAAGAAAGGTCACTCCCTGAGCGGCAAACCGTAGTCGAAGGAGTAGTAGACCTTCTGGAACTCGGCGCGGAAGCCGTAAACGTCCCTTCTGACCTTGGCCGGGTCCTCCCTGTCTATGAGAACGCGGCGCATGAACCTAGCAATTTCCTTCATGTCGTCCTCTAACATTCCAACGCGGGTCATCTCCTGGACGCCTATGCGCAGACCGCTCGGCTCGTTGACCTTCTCAAGCGGGTCCCAAGGCAGGAGGTTCTTGTTGAGTATTATGCCCGCCTCCTCGAGGAGCGGTGCGGCCCAGCCGCCGGCCTTCTCATGGAGGTCGCTAACGTCAACTATGACCTGGTGGCTCTCCGTGTAGCCCCTGTCCTCGCCGATGACCTTGAAGCCCTCCTCCGCTAAGGCTTCAGCCAGAGCTTTCGCGTTCTTGACGACCTGCTTCGCGTACTTCTCACCGTACTCGAGCATCTCCGCCGCGGTGATCACCTTGCCGGCCATGTGGTGGAGGTGGTGATTGCTCAGCACACCGGGGAAGATGGCCCACTGGAGCTTGGCTATCTCCTCGGTCTCGCCGAACTTCTTGTAGAGTATGACACCTCCCTGGGGTCCGGGGAACGTCTTGTGGGTCGAGGCCGTCACTACGTCTGCACCTTCGCGGAGCGGGTCCTGGAACTGCTTTCCGGCGATGAGTCCGAGGACGTGGGCGGCATCGTACATGACGTACGCACCGACCTCCTTGGCAACGGGGGCGAGCTCCTTGACCGGGTGCGGGAACGGGAAGAGAGAACCGCCGAAGACGACTATCTTCGGCTCGAGCTCGCGGATTAGCTGGGCGGCTTTGTCAACGTCGATGTTGAACTCCTCGTTGTCGAAGGGCCAGGTGTGAACTTCGAGACCCCTCATTCCGGCGGCACCGAAGGGCATGTGGCTTATGTGCCCGCCGTGGCTGGTGTGAAGGACTATCGCCCTGTCGCCCGGCTGGGTGAGGCCGAAGAAAACCGCCTGGTTGGCGTTGGTTCCAGAAATGGGCCTCAAATCAGCGAAATCGCTCTGGAAGAGTTTTGTGAACAGCTCGACGCCTATAAGCTCGACCTCGTCCACGTATTTGCATCCCTGATAGTAGCGCTGTCTCGGCCAGCCTTCCGCGTACTTGTGCATAAAACCGGAAGCGACCGCCCTCATAACGCTTGGAGAAGTCACGTTTTCGCTCGCTATCAGGTTTATGGTGTGCGCCCTCCAGTTCTCGTGGTCCTCAATAAAGTTCAGAACCTTGTCACGGTACTCACGGTAGCTCATAGGAAACACCTCGAAGGATTTTCGGACGATGGGGATATAAACCTTACCACAGGAGTCCGAACGCACAAAAAAGTGAAGTAAGGAACCTCAGCGCCGCCTGAGCTTGGCGACAACCCAGATTAGGATGGGCAGGATTATGAAGGCCATCATGTCTCCGGTGTCTCCCGCGAAGGCCAGAACGTCCGCGAAGTTCTTTATCCCGGCGAAGTATACGACCGCCGGCGGAACCACAGTTAAAGCCCAGGCAATCGGCCTCTTGAGCCTCACGAACTCCTCGTTGTTGCTCTGCTGTGCGAGGGCTATTCCTATGTAGCTCGTCGTTATGGCGAGGAAAGGTATGAGATTGCCAAGAATTTTTCCAACGTTTCCGTATAGCCACTGAAGCCCCTGGGTGGCTATCTGGGGGGTGTTCCTTCCAAAGGCGAGGAGGAAGGCCGCCATGAAGATGGCATAGACAGCGGTGGGAATCAGGAACGCCCACACGAGAACCTTCTTTGTCTCCTCGTAACTGCCGAGTCCCTTGTAGACGTCTGGAATCACCGTGTGACAGCCGAGGGCAAAGATTGCGACACCGGTTATGCTGAGTATCCCCGACAGGCTCGTATAGAGGCCGTTGCTGAGCTTCGCGTGGGGGACGAGCATTACCGTTACCGCTATGAAGAGGGCGAGCATGACGTAGCTCATCGCCAGCTCTGTTTTTCCGCTCGCTTCGAGGCCGTGATAAACCACCAGCGAGGCGAGAATCCAGAATATGAAGGCTCCAAGCGTGTCGCTGATTCCAAAGAGGTTCGCAAAGACGCTTCCCATTCCAGCTATGTAGGCGAGGATAGCTCCGAAGCTCATGATGAAGATGCTGACGTACATCAGCCAGCCGCCGGCCTTTCCGAGGACGCGCTGGGCTATCGTGCTCATCTGCGCCCCGCCCATTCCTGCGGAGAACTTGAGGACTATGAAGGCCGTTCCGAGCATGAGAACCATGACGCCGAAGAGCACGACCAAAGCCGGTATGAGGCCCACTTTGCTTGCAGCGTAGGGGAGTCCCAGCACTCCCGCCCCTATCTGCGTTCCGACGAGTATTGCCAGTGCTTCTCCCTTCGTTATGCGCTTCTTCTCAACGCGAATCGTGCTTATCCTGAGTCCCCTGACTGCCTTCCTCCTCCTGAGGAGCTGGATTAGCGTAACCCTCTTCCTCCTCTCAGCGGCGAGACGCTCGGCGTAATAGCGACCGTGAGAGGTGGTAACCTTTCTTCTCGGTGTTCCATCCGTAATCGGCATTTTTCCTCACCTCCACTACGATGCACCAATGAATACAATTTAAACCCTTGCTCGGAAGGTTGAAGGAAACCTCTAATATCCTTCGGCCTTTCCCCTTATATGGCTTAACCTCTAGTAGAATTTTTAAGTCCGGCCGAGTAAAAAGAACCATGCTGGGGCATGCAGGCAAAATTCTGGCCCGTTCGCGCTTCGCCATAGCGTTTACAGGTGCTGGCATAAGTGCTGAGAGCGGTATACCAACGTTCAGGGGTTCAAACGGCCTCTGGAGAAACTACAGGGCGGAGGAGCTTGCAACCCCCGAGGCGTTCCGGAGGAATCCAAGGCTCGTCTGGGACTTTTACAGGTGGAGAATGAGGAAAATCCTCGAGGCGAAGCCGAATCCGGCCCACTACTCTCTGGCGGAGCTTGAGAAAATGGGGGTTCTCAAAGCTGTAATCACGCAGAACGTCGATGATTTACACCGCGAGGCTGGGACGAAGAACCTCATAGAGCTTCACGGAAACATCTTCAGAGTCCGCTGCACCTCCTGCCCCTACAGGGAGAACCTGAAGGAGAGCGGTCGGGTTCGCGAGTTCGTGGAGGCAGAGGGCCTCCCGAGGTGCCCACGCTGCGGTTCAATCCTGAGGCCGGACGTCGTCTGGTTTGGAGAGGCCCTGCCGAGAGAGGCCCTGGAGGAGGCCTTCCGTCTGGCGGAGAAGGCCGACATGGTGCTCGTCGTGGGAACGAGCGGAGTCGTTTATCCAGCCGCTTACATACCGCACATCGTCAAGGAGCGGGGCGGAAAGGTTATAGAGGTAAACGTCGAAAAGAGTGGAATAACACCCATAGCCGATGTCTTCCTTCGGGGGAAGGCCGGTGAGATACTTCCAAAGCTCGTTGAACTCGTGAGGGGGTTGAGATGAGACTGCTCCTCGTGGGGTTTACGGAGGAAGAGGTTGAGAGAATCAAAAAGCTCGGCTTCCCGCTCCTTCCAGTTCCAGAGCACTTCAGGAAGCTCACGGTGGAGGAGATACTGGAGAGAACAACTGAGGGCGGAAAGCTCGACTGGGCAGGGGGGAAGTTCCTGATTATGCACGGTCTCGAGGGTGAAGCCATCAAGCGGGTGATAACCGAGGTCAGGAAGCTCACTGAGGGGAGGGTAATCTTCGCCACCACCACCGAGACGAACCTGGGCTGGACGCTGGAAGAGCTCCTTGAGGAGCTGAAGAAGGAGGATGAATACTTCCGGGCAATGAAGGAAGCCAGAAAGGAGACCGACAAAAGGAGCGGACCCTTCCTCGACATCGGCAACGTTAAATAATCCCTCGAACTAGTGCGAGAGGGGGAGGGGATGATAAAGGCCGTCATCTTCGATTTGGACGATACGATAGTCGACACCACGCGCCTCGCAGAGATGGCAAGAAGGAACGCCATAGAGAACATGATACGCCACGGCCTTCCAGTGGACTTCGACACGGCCTACCGCGAGTTGCTTGAGCTAATAAACGAGTACGGGAGCAACTTCAACAGACACTTCGACTACCTCCTCAGGCGCCTCGAACTTCCCAACAACCCGAAGTGGATAGCCTCAGGAGTCATAGCGTACCACAACACGAAGTTCGCCTACCTTAAGAGCGTCAGAGGAGCCAGAAAGGTCCTCCTTGAGCTTAAGAAGGAGGGCTACCTTCTCGCGATAATCACCGACGGCGACCCGATAAAGCAGTGGGAGAAGATACTCCGCCTCGAACTGGACGACTTCTTTGACGAAGTTTTCATCTCCGATTACCTCGGGGTTAAAAAACCCCACCCCAAGATATTCCAGAAGGCCCTCAAGAGGCTCGGCGTCAAACCGGAGGAGGCCCTAATGGTCGGCGACAGGCTCTACTCCGACATCTACGGGGCCAAGCAGGTCGGCATGAACACGGTCTGGTTCCGCTATGGGAAATACCGCGACCGGGAGCTCGACTACCTCGACTACGCCGACTTCACGATTGAGAGCCTTGAAGAGGTTCCGAGGATTGTGAGGGGACTCAACAATGAGGAAAAAGAGCGTTCAGATTCGGAAGTTCATGCTGATTGACTCCGCCTACAAGTCGAGAATCCTGAGGGGAGACAAGGTCACGACGATACGCTACGGCAGCTACGAGGCGAAGCCCGGGAGCGAGGTTTACCTCGTGATAACGCCGAGCGACACTGCCATAGCGAAGGTCAGAATCACAAAGGTCGAGCGGAAGAAGGTTAGGGAACTCACCAACGAAGACGCCAAACTCGACGGCTTCTCGGACGTTAAGGAGCTCCTCCGCGAGCTGAACAAAATCTATGGAGACCTCTACGGGGACGACGAGGTCACGGTGATAGGCTTCGAAGTCGTCAAGACCTTCAAGGACGGAATCCCCCTCAAGTGGCTCAAGGGCCTCAACTACCGCGAGCCGGAGGAGATAGCGCGCCTTTACCTCGAAAACCAGGACAGGCTCAACTTCAACCGCGAAACGGACTTCATAATGCGCAGGATTTACAACGAAGGTCTCGGAAAGGCCGTCAGAACCTTCGGGCCGAAGAGGGTCCAGCAGGCTCTCCTCAAGGTTTACCACGGGCTTTACAACGAGGGGCTGATTTAGAAAAGCTTTTGAGGAACCCTCACCTTCTCCAACCATGCCCAGCGAATCCCTCAAGAACTGGAAGTTCCTGCTGAACACGGCGTTGCTGGCGCTCCTCCTTATCCTCCAGCTCACGGGTTTAATGGCCGGCATAAACTCCCGGGTTGACGCGCTCCTTCCATCGCCGAACCCTACCTTAATGAACGTCCTGACAGCCTTCGGAAGCGACCTGTTCCTCGTTCCCTTCGCAATCGCTGTCATCTACCTCGACATCAGGAACTCGGGAAAGCTCTCGAGGGAGACGCTCATTTTCCTTGTCTCAGCCGTCGTCGGCCTCATCATAGTCGGTGTTCTCAAGGTCGCAATCAACGAGCCGAGGCCCCGCAACCACGGGGGCTTCTCCTTTCCATCGGGCCACACCTACAGAGGGGCAATAATCGCGGTCTACGCCTCGAACCGCTGGGAGAGGGCAACTCCCCTGGCGGTTCTCTTCGCGGTTGGAGTTGCGATGACGCGGTTGCTCCTTCACGTCCACTGGTTCGGCGACGTTCTCTTCAGCCTGCTACTAGCTCCCTGGGTCTACAGCATCGTCAAGGCCACCCAGGACTCGTGGCTTCCGCTCTACAGGCGGGTAATCTCAAGGCTCGGACTGGGGGTGCTCGACGTTGAATAGCTTCATTGAGGTCTTTCTCTTATCTCTCGTGCCGACCTTTGAAGGAAGGTATGCGATAGTCTACGGCATAGGGAGGGGCTACCCCCTCTGGGAAACCCTCTTAAGTGCTTCCCTCGGCGTGCTCACCCTCTCGCTCCTCCTGCCTGCACTGCTCCCCTACATAGACCGGATAATGCTCTGGCTCGAAAAAACGCCCCTCAGAAAGGTGGCACACCTCTACCTCCACTACGTCGAGCGCGTTCGAAAAAAGGCGCACCCCTACGTGGAGAGGTGGGGCTTCATCGGCCTCACGATTTTCGTTGCCATTCCTCTTCCCGGAACGGGGATATGGACCGGGGCTTTGGCGGCTTACATCCTTGGAATCGAGAAAAAGCAGACGGTTCCAGCGTTAATTCTCGGCGGACTTCTCAGCATGGCGATTACGGTTCTGCCGGCGCTGGGACTGTTGGGGTAAAAAACAATAAAGAAATCACTTCGTCGCCCTCGTTATGCCGACGTCCTTGACGAGGACGTAGGGCGTAATGACGGGCCTTGAAACCTCCCACCAGTGCACCTGGAACGGCTCGTTGCCTATGGCAACTACGTTGCTCAGAATCCTCCCGAGGTTGTCGCTCACCCTAATGTTCCTTATCGGCTTGAACTCGCCGTTCTCGACCAGGAAGATTCCGTCGCGCGGTATCGTCGAGAAGTCGCCGGTCACATAGTTCTGGAATCTGGTGTACCAGACGTTGGTGATGTAGATGCCCCGCTTAACCTCGCTGAACAGCTCGGCCTTGGAGTAGTCGCCCGGTTCGAGGACGAGGTTCCAGGGCCTCGGCATTATCAAGCCGGCGTTGGCTGTCGTCTCGGTTCCGTACTTCTTGGCGAGGCTTGTGTTGAGGAGGAACGTTTTGAATGTCCCGTTCTCTATGACGGTGGTTTCCCTCGTCGGAACGCCCTCGTCGTCGAACTTCCTGCTTCCATAGCCGTTGGGGAGGTTGCCTATATCCTTGAGCGTTACCAGCTCGCTCGCGACCTTCTGGCCCAGCTTTCCAGCGAGGAACGAGAAGCCCGCCTCGGCCGCGTAGGCTGAGAGCATGAAGCCCATGTAGCTGAGCAGGTTCGCGAAGGCGAGCGGGTCGAAGATGACGTCGAACCTCCCTTCGGGCCCCTGAACCGGGTCCTTGGCCATGTGGGCAATCTCGCCAGCCTTCCTCCCGGCAAGCTCGGGGTCGAACTTCTTGAGAACCCTCGCGGAGCAGGTTCCATGTCCGCTCTCAAGGTCGCCCACGAAAGCCCTGACGCTTATCTCTATTCCGGTTCCCTCGTCGAAGGCCTCAACCCCGTTGCTCGTGGTCAGGTAAAGCCTGTTGTGGTCGGTGTAGAGAACCCCTGCCACGCGCTTGGCACCTTCGCTCAGGGCGGTGTTTATGGCAATCTCGACGTAGTCGTTCGGCTCGTCGAGCTCAACTATCGCCTTATCGAAGGTCTCGGGGATGTCCTTATACTGGAACGGCCCCTCGGCGATGCCGTAGTAGTCCTCCTTGGGCGAGAGGTTCTCGATGTTCTTCTTGAGGGTCTTCAAGACCCGCTCGACGTTCTCCTCGCTCAGCTCGGTTATCGTGGTTGTGGCGATGCGCTTGTCCTTCTCGACGAAGAGTTCCACCTTCCTCTCGTGCCAGTGTTTGGCAACGGTAATCTCGTTGTTAGCAAAGCGCACCTGCCTCCTGTTCGTTTCGTAGCTCAGAACGACGACGTCGCCGAAGCCAAGC
>NZ_JAMONU010000081.1 GCF_027066465.1 Thermococcus sp. | reverse complement strand
AGCGTTGCGGCCGAGATGGCACTGAGGAGGTTCAGGTGATGGGCCTTTCGGCCCTCCTCTCCCTTCTCAGACTCAAGTTTTCCATACCCTCACTCGTCTCGGCCCTTGTGGCGTTCACGATGGCGCACTATCACTACGGGGTTTCATTCACGCTCAACTTTCTGCTGGCGCTCCTCGTCGTTTTCCTCGTTACGTCCGCTGGGCTGGTTATCAACGAGTACTACGACTACGAGCTTGACGTTTTCTCCGGGAGGGACGACCTTCCTCTCGTCAGGGGGGAGGTGGACAGGAGAACAGCAAGGCGCGTGTACCTGCTGCTCTTCGCGCTCGCACTCACGCTCTCCGCTCTAATCTCCACGGCCGCGCTGGCGACGACGGCAATAGCCTCTGCGTTTGCGGTGGCGTATTCTAGACCTCCCCTGCGCTTCAAGGCGCGGCCCCTCCTCGATTCCCTCACCAACGGCCTCACGTACGGCCCGATAACGATGGCGCTCGTCTTCGAGTCCCTCAAACTTCCGGTTGTGTGGGCGGTGGTTTACTCCATTCCTTCTTCATCTTCCTCTCCGCCGGCCACATGCTCCTGGCAGTTCCGACGATTAACGAGGACCTCTCGCTTAACGTCAGAACCTCGGCCGCGGTCCTTGGAAAGGAGCGGGCGATTCTCGTTGGAGCAGTACTCTTTGCTGTTGCCTCCCTACTCGCGGTGGGTTACTCGATGAGGGGCTACTATCCGCGGGCGTCGCTTCTCTTCCTTCCCTTCATGGCCTACTCGATTCTCCAGCTGTGGATGTGGCGCAGGGGGGAGGATAAGGAGAGGACCTTCAGGAGGATGGAGGCCTCCTTCACGGCCGGCGCCCTCGCGTTTCTGCTCCCGTTTTTCCTCTGACCAATTTTTAAAAGGAGAACCGCGCAAGTATATGAGAACAGATTCATACATGAAAGGAGACGATTAAAATGAGATGGGAAGAGTTTAAGAAGGAAGCGGAGAGAAATCCGTTCATCATCATGGGCCTTCTGCTGGCCCTGCTGGGACTGTGGACGCGAAACCTGACGCTCATCTGGATGGGACTGGGTTTGGTCTGGCTGGTCCTGATGCTGACCGGAAGGAAAAGCCGTGCGGGTGATGAGGGATGAAGAAAACTGCCCTGATTCTGGTTTTGGTTCTCTTGCTGGCCGTTGCATCGGGCTGCATTTCAGAGAAATCCTCCGGTGTTTCTTCTACAGCATCAACCGGTGCCATTGTGAACTCCACCGGAACAACTACCACCTCGACGCCCAAGCCGAGGCTCTACTCAACCCAGGAGCTTTTGGATAGGGTGAGCAAGATAGAGGAGTTCACGTACTTTGAGAACACAAGCATGGAGCTTCACCTCGTGGTCCGCGTCGGAAACCTGACGCAGGATGAGGGAAACGTGACGGTCGTCTACCGGAAGGTCGGGTACGTTGACCTGAAGGACAGGGAGGCGGCAATTAACATCACCACGATAACCTTCCCGGGCGGCGCGAGAACGTTCTCTCGCGAGATTATAAAGAACGGGGAGGTTTACATATTCACAGGCGGAACATGGAGGAAGCTGACGAACGAAACCTTCGGAATCAACGTTTCAAGAATACTCAACGTGACGTGGGAGTACAACGCCGTCAGCCTGGCGGAGAAGTACCTCAGGAGAACCCCCACCAACGTGAGCCTCAAAAACGGGACAGAACTCCTCTACTTCCCGATAACGGAGAGCGATTTGATGGCGATAACCTCCGCGCTCCTCGGCCGCCAGGCTAACGTCTCAATTAACGTGACCAACGGAATCCTCGAGCTGAGGTTCAGAAACGGCACGTTCGTCGGCGGGAGGCTCGGCTACAGGGTGGAGATGGTGGTAAGGGTCAGCACACCCTCCGGAACGGCTGAGGTTCACGAGACCGGCTACAGCTACGACGAGTTCGTCGTCACTGACATCAACGTCAAAAAGCCCGTTCACGTCCCGGCATCGTACAGGGCGTGAGAAACGCTTTTTTATCCCCTTTCCATTTCCCAACCGATGGACCGCGTGAAGGTAAGCAAGCTCATGGCCTACATTCTCAGGCACTCGCCGGAAGAGTTCGGGCTGAAGCCAGACGAGGAGGGCTTCGTCCCGCTGGACGAGCTCCTTAAAGCCCTCCAAACCGTCTATCCCAACGTTACGGAGGAGTTCGTGAGGGAGATAGTCGCGGGGGACCCCAAGGGGCGCTACGAGATAAGGGGAAGTAAAATCCGCGCCCGCTACGGCCACAGCTTCAAAGTTGAGCTCGACCACGAGGAGGACACCGAATCAAGGGTTCTCTACCACGGCACGCCGAGGAGGAACCTCCCAAGGATTATGCGCGAGGGGCTCAGGCCGATGGGGAGGCAGTTCGTTCACTTGACGACGAGTAAAAACGAGGCCCTCGAAACGGGCAGGAGGCACGGGAAGGATGTTGTGCTCCTAATAATCGACGCGGAATGCCTGAGGAGAAGGGGCCTGAGGGTTTACAAAGCCGGAAAGAACGTGAGGATAGTAGAGAGGGTTCCGCCCGAGTGCATCATTCTGGCAGTCTGAGAGCTAATAGGAAGGCCAGTCCAAGGGGAATGACCGTGCTGACGAAGTTCAGCTGGAAGCTTATTCCCGAGAGGTAGCCACCGATTAGCGGGCCAACGACCCAGCCGAGGCTCATCATGGCGTTGAGCAGGCCCATTCCTTGGGCCCTCTCGCTCACCCTAACGTTCTGGGCCACGTAGGCGGAGGTCGAGTTTATTGTCAGAACCCACTTGACGCCCGATAGGAACGCCACGCCGAAAACGAGCCAGACGTTTTTAACGAACGCATATAGAAGGAATGCCAAACCGTAACCGGCTATCGCAATCAAGTAGAACCTCTTCGCCCCGTAAACGTCTATCAGACGGCCCAGGAAGTAGCCGGTCAGGGCCGCGGCGAGGCTCTCGATGCCGAAGATAACTCCAACGCTCCATCCCCCAAAGGCCTCCTTGAAGTAAACGGAGGAAACGCTGTAGAACTGTCCGCTCGCTATCATAACGAGGAAGACGGTGACGTAGAAGAGGCCGAGGTGTCCGCGCATGAGCTTTCTGAAAGCCGAACCTCTGATTGTTGCACGCCAGCTACCCCTGCCTTCCTGAACGAGAATCATACCTAGGAGGGAGCGCCCTGCCGCTGGACGTTCGCGAACCAGGAGAACGGTTCCAGCTGACACGAAGAGCAGAAAGCCTGAAACGAGAAAGAGCTTTCTGAGGCCGAGGCAGCCGACTATGGCCGAGCCGAGGAAGTTGCCAACCATGTAGCCCGCGTTCTCGATGGAGTTGAAGAGGCCGAATATCGAGCCGGCCCTCGTGGAGAGTTCTGAAATCAGCGCCGAATGCGCCGGGGTCATGGCTGAACCGAAGATTCCCTGGAGGGTTCTGAGGATTAGAACGCCTGTGGCCGAACCGACGAATGCCATGGCGGTGTAGAACACTCCAATTGAGGCCACGCCGAAGGCTATGAAGCCCTTCCTGTTGCCGGTCGAATCGGAGAGCCAGCCAAAGGGGTACTGGAAGACCGTCGAGGTCAGGTTGAAGGCCACGCTCAGAAGGCCGACCATGAACATGCTCGCGCCGAGCATGCGCAT
>NZ_JAMONU010000080.1 GCF_027066465.1 Thermococcus sp. | reverse complement strand
AACGCTCAGATAGGGGAAGGCCATGCCGAAGGAAACGTTGGCGATGAACATAGCTAGGGCAAAGATTACGATGTTCCTCCGCTTAACCCGGAGCTTCTTAAGCTTGAGCGTTTTCTCGCGCTTTCCCTGGGTAACAACCAGCTCTCTCTTGGCCATCGATGGAAGAAGCGGCAACGGTCTTATAAAATTTCCTTCGAAATGATAAGAAAAGGGTGGAAATTAAGGAAAATCAGCCCATCTGGAGCGCCTGTCCGCGAAGCTCACCGCGCTCGAAGCGGTACGGGTCGTACCACCCGACCGGCAGGTCTGTTCTGCCCTTCGTGATTAGGTCGGCGACCATCTCCGCCACCGCTGGCGCCATCATGAAGCCGTGCCCGCTGAAACCTGCGGCAATGTAGTAGTCGCTCAGCTCCTCGATTTTCCCTATGGCCGGGTTGCTGTCCGGTGTCTTTGCGTAGTAGCCGGCCCAAGTTCTTAGGATTAGAAGCTCCCTCAAAGCGGGGATAATCTTGGTGAAGTAGTAGCTCACCTCGCGCAGGAACTCGTAGGTTGGATTGAGGTCGTAGGTCGGACCGAGCTCGTAGCCGACCCCACCGACGACGCCACCGTGCGAGGTCTGGGTGAGGTATGCATGCCCATACTTGAAGGAGATGACCATGGGCTTAATAGCCCCTTTCCTTATGGGCTGTGTGATAACAGCTTGATGCTTGTAGGGCTCTATCGGAATCCTCACGCCTATCCCGGCCATCGCGTTGATGAGCTTGGCCCAGGCGTTGGTGGCGTTCACGACTATACCGGTCCTAATAACTCCCCTGCCCGTCTTCAGGCCCTTAATCTCGCCGTTTTCTATTATGAAGTCCTTCACTTCCGTGTACTCCACCAGCTTCGCGCCGAACTCCTCGGCCTTCATTGCGAACTTCGCGGTTGCATGGAACGGGTCGGCCTTTCCGTCGGTTGGGTTCCAGGAAGCAGCGATGACCTCGCTGATGTCGAGGAGCGGAACTATCTCCTTGGCTTCCTCCGGCGTTATGAGCCTCGTCGGGACGCCGAAGCGGTTCTGTATCGCGATGTTGCGCCTGAACTCCTCGACCTCATCGTCGTCGTAGAGCAGGAAGAGGTAGCCGGTCTGCTCGAAGGAGAAGCCGTACTCCTCGCTATAGCGTTTCCACAGCTCGACGGAGCGCTTCATGACCCGAACGTTGGCCTCGTCGTTGAACTGCTGTCTTATGCCCGTTCCGCAGCGGAAGGTGGAGCCCGAACCTATGAAGCGCTTCTCTATTACTGTAACCTCCTCACCGCGCTTGGCTAACTCGTGCGCTATCGTAACGCCAACTATTCCGCCACCGATAATCGTTATCTCGCTCCTCTCGGGAAGTTCCCTCGCCGGCATCTTCAATCCCTCCTCGCGGGGACCTTCATCTTGATGTTCTTGAGCGGGGGCCTCGCGACGGGAATGTCGAGTTTATCCATCGGCGTTCCGGTTCTCTGGGATACAACGACGGCACCGTTGAAGAGGCAGAAGCGTCCCTGGCAGAAGCCCATGGCGAGGTGGGTCAGCCTTTTGATTATCTGGAGGTCGGTGATGCCAGACTTCACCACGTCGTCGACCTTTCTAAGCGTCACGTCGCAACCGCAAATCTGGACGTCCTCGCCGTTGAACTCGTCGAGTGGAAGCCTGTTGACTGGAACCGCTATCGGTTCGTAGTTCTTGAGCCTCTCCTCGTATATGCAGGGCTCGGCCTCGAAGCCGAACTCCCTGAGGATGTAGGCACCGACGAGCCGTCCCTCAAGGTAGTTCGCGTAGTGGGGCTTTATCGAAACCGCACTGCCTGCAACGTAGATTCCCTCGCGGATTCTATGACTTGAGTCGAGAACCGGACGGTAGTAGCCGCGCTTGAAGTACAGCTTCCCGCCCGCTTGAGTTACGGGGTTTATGTCCGGTCTTCTCCCGTCGGAAACTATGACGGCGTCAACCTCGTAAACGTTGCCGTTTGCGTCTATGAGCCTCTCGACCTTCTCTTTACCCTCAACGCGCTTCGGGTTGGGAACCACAACGTACTCAACCCCCCAGCGGTCGAGCTCGGCCGTCAGCTCCTCAGGGAAGGCCCCGACGACGGCGACATTCTTTCCTGGCGCAACTCCCCAGACGTTCATAACTTCGAGCGCGTCGCTCCTCCTGAAGACGCCAGGGTAGTCGTTGTTCTCGAAGAGCATGATGTTGTCAACCGCTCCAGTGGCCAAAACCACTCGCTTGGTAAGAATTTCAATAAGCTGGTCGCCCCTCACTATCGGCACGAGGAAGTACTCACCCTTGTCGAAAACTCCAATGGCGACGCTCTTCAGGAAGACGCGGGTGTTCTCTGGCAAATCGGTAAGCTCCTTCAGAGCCTCTCCCGGCCTTCCAAAGCCCTCCTGCTCGACGCCCTTAAGCCTTAAGTCCCCACCGAGCCAGCTCCTTTCCTCGATTATTGCCATCGTGAGCCTTCCACCGATTTCCTTGACGACGCCGAGGCCGGCCGGACCGGCGCCGATAACGGCCACGTCAACAACATAGCGGAGAACGGGTTTGCCCTCATCGATTTCTACCTCCTCCTGGAAGTCGCCGTAGCCCTGCCTCTTGAGCCTCATGCCGTCCTTTACAGCTGTTTTCCTCGCGTTGACGTTCTTGACGCCGTTTACCACCATCGGGACCGGGCCGAAGGTGAAGGCGCCCCTCTTTCTGCCCTCTGTGCTCGTGGTGAGCCAGTAGATACCGTTCGCGAGGAGTGCGACGGTAACCTTCTCGCCCTCGTAGGCTTCAAGTGGTTGCCCTTCAAAGTAAATCGTGACTCTCTTAGAAGGGTCCTTCTCGGTAAGGTCGAGCTTTCGCATGCTCCCACCTCGAAAAATTTTAGACCGCGTTCGACCTTATACACCGATGCTTATAAACGTTGAGTTGTGAACTAAAGGTGAAGAAACGTTCAGCAATCAGCGGGCATGGATTTCCACCACGTCCCCGTCCTCGAGCACGTGGTCGGCACCGACCCTCTGGCCGGGAAACTTCACGCTCTTGCCCCAGACCCTTGCATAGCGGAAGTTCTTGGCGAAGTCCTTGTGAATCCTCTCGGCCAGGTCCATGACGGTTGAACCCTTCTTGAGGGCGACCGGCGGATAGGCAGGCTCTTCGCCGGGGCTCTTGGTGAAAACGCGGATGACTTCGGCCAAATCATAGAGCTCGTCCTTGAGTTTGTCGAGGTTTATTTTCCTCTTGACAGAAACTGGGACTATTTTAAAGCGGTCGCCGTAGGCCTTAACGAGCTTCTCGTAGTTCTCCTTACTGCCGGGAGCGTCACCCTTGTTGGCTATGATTATCGCCCTCCTCCAGACGAGGCTCTCGTCTATGGCATCGGCGAACTCCTCAAGCGTTACGGGCTCCTTGACGGTAATTTCAGCCGAGTGTATGCGCTCCTCGCGGAGCATCTTCATGACCTCGCTTATGTCCCCCTTTATGTTCTCCTGACCGTTGATTACTATCCCGCCCATCGCCGTTCTCTTGATTTCCACCCTCGGCTTTCGCTTGTTGACCTTTATCCCGGCCCTCTCGAACTCCCTCAAGAGAATCTCCATCTGTCTGAGGGGGTCTTTTGTGAGGTCAACGACTATCGCTATGGCGTCGGCGTTTCTAACGACGCTGAGGAGCTGCGGTCCCATTCCCTTACCCAAAGCGGCACCTTCGACAAGCCCGGGAACTTCAACGAGCTGGATTTGAACGTCCCTGTGGTGCATCATTCCCGGAATCGGCTGAACGGTTGTGAAGGCGTAGTCGGCAACGTCAACGTCGGCGTTGGTTAGGGCCTTGAGAAGGGAGCTTTTGCCCACGTTGGGGAGACCCACGAGAACTATCTGGGCGGCACCCTCCTTTCTCACCGCCACTGAGGGACCGCCGCCACCTTTTTTGAGCTGTCTCTGCCTTTCAAGCTCCTTTCTAAGCTCTGCGAGCCTTCTCTTTATCTGGAGTCGGAGCTTCTCGGTTCCCTTGTGCTTTGGAACCGTTGCGTACATCTTCTCAAGGGCTCGAATCTTCTCTGGAATCGTCTTTGCGTTCCTGTATTCCTCCTCTGCAGCGAGGTATTCAGCCGTCACGTTCGTTGGCATCGCTGGCCCCTCCCGAAAGACTAAAGATGGGCGGATTTTTATAAAAGTATGGTTACCTCAAATCGGCAAATTTATAAGGATTGCCGAAAATTTTCCGCTGTGGTGGTGAGGCTATGAGAAGCGGTCTCGATGAGGTGGATAGGAAAATCCTGATGATACTCCAGAAGAACAGCAGAACCCCCCTGAGGGAGATTTCAAAGGAGGTAGGGCTCGCTGAGTCCACGATATACGAGCGCATAAAGAAGCTCAAGGACAGGGGGGTCATAAGGAAGTTCACGGTAATCCTTGACCCGGATGCCCTCGGCTTCAAAATCCTCGCGTTCATCCTCATAAAGGCCCACGCCGGGATGTATTCACACGTTGCCAAAGAGCTCATGAAATACCCGGAGATTGGAGAAATCTACGAGACCACGGGAGACTACGACATGCTCGTCAAAATCAGAACGCGCAGCAGCGAGGAGCTGAACGAGTTCCTAGACAGGATAGGGGAAATCGAGGGCATTGAGTCAACCCACACCATGGTCGTCCTGAAGACCCACAAGGAAACCACCGAAATTCCCCTCTAATCTGACCATTTTTGTCCAGTTAGGGTTATAAGCGGACATCCATATATCCTTCTGAACGTTTAGGGGGTGGTGGAAGTGAAGGTTCTGTTTCTGAGTGCAAACGATTTTGAGGACGTCGAGCTGATTTATCCGCTCCACAGGCTCAGGGAGGACGGCCACGAGGTTTACATAGCGAGCTTCGAGCGGGGGAGGATTACTGGAAAGCACGGCTACACGGTTGAGGCACAGCTGAGCTTTGACGAGGTGGATCCGGATGAGTTCGACGCCCTCGTTCTCCCGGGAGGAAGGGCGCCGGAGAGGGTGAGGCTCAGCGAGAGGGCCGTTGCCATAGCGAAGAAGATGTTCGAGGACGGGAAGCCCGTTGCGACAATCTGCCACGGACCGCAGGTTTTAATATCCGCCGGGGTTCTGAGGGGAAGAAAGGGAACGAGCTACGCGGGGATAAGGGACGACATGAGGAACGCCGGCGTGGAATGGGCTGACGAGCCGGTCGTCGTTGACGGCAACTGGGTCAGCTCAAGGCACCCCGGCGATTTATACGCCTGGATGAGAGAGTTCGTCAAACTGCTTCGATGAATTTTGGCTTTCTTAATTTTCCGCGTAAACTTTATACGGGAAACATGAAGATATTTTCATGGTGGAAGCATGAGGAAGGGCGGACTGCTGGGAGTGCTCATTGTCGTCTTTCTTGTTCTCCTGCTCGTTGGTGCCGTGCTGGTTCTGTCCGTGGGCGGAAAAGCCCTGATAAAGCCCTCTCCGAAGAAAACCGCGGGAAGGCTCGTCACGGTGGGAACCTTTACGGCCTCGGAGCTTGAGATAAGGGACGTTGTGGCAAACGTTTTGATAGCCGAGGGAAACACGAGCGGGATAGTCGTGAAGAGCAACCTGCCCGTTAGGGTAAGCGCCCAGGGGGACGCGCTGATTCTCTACTGCCCGGAGGAGAAAACGGGCCTCTTTAAGAGGAGGAACGTCTGCAGTGAATACGGGAACGGGACGGTTGTAGTCGAAGTCCCCGGAAAGCTCGAGGGCATCAACCTTCAAGACCTCGTTGGGAACGTTCTTATAGAGGCCAGAGCGACCAGTGTGGAAATGTCGGACGTCGTTGGGACAATCGTCGGCAGGGAATGGGCCAGCTACCGGATAAGCGACGTCGTCGGGGGCATCAGGATAAAGGCCGAGGGGAGCGTTGAGATAAGGAATGTCGTCGGAGATATCGCGATATCGGTTCCACGGGGAGCAGGTGTAGTCCTTGAGGAAAAAGACGTCATGGGAAGCGTTACGGAGAGAACCCACAGGGAAAGCACAGCCGTCGAGGTCAGCCTGAGCGACGTAATGGGCGACGTCACCATAGGCTGAAGAAACCGCTTTGAGAGGAGGTAGGTTTTTAGACCAACCGTCCAACTCTCATTGGATGGAGTATGGAGAGGAAGCTGAGGCGTTCGAGTAAGAACAGGGTGCTCCTCGGAGTTTTAGGTGGAATAGCCGAATACCTCGGCACGGACCCCGTGCTCGTCAGGTTAGGTTACCTGTTGCTGTTCATATTCCATCCAGTGGCAATGACAGTGTTCTACTTTCTCGCGGCTGTCATAATGCCCTCAGAGGGTGAAGAAGATGAAGACGTTGAAAAGAGGGCGGAGCGCATTGTGGGAGAAGTAAAAGAGATTGTGACGCCAGATTCAGAGGAGGAAAAACTCGCCGGAATAATACTGCTTGTTCTGGGGGCCCTCCTGCTTGTCGAGACGGTTGCTCCAACCAGCATAGGAGTTAGAACCGTTCTCGCGCTTGCGTTGCTCGGTCTTGGCTCACTGCTCCTCCTCAGAGGTGAGGGCAGATGAGGGGCATCGGACTCATCCTCATTTTTCTGGGAGCAATCCTCCTGCTCCAGCAGTTCCACCCTGCACTCCTGGACGTTCTGTACAGGTATGAGGAGCCCATAAGAAGGGCCTTCTGGGGAGTTACACTCATTGCGGCAGGCCTCTATCTGAGCTTCAGAAGGCTGAGACGGGTCGTTCTCATCCTTTACATCCTGTATCTGCTCGTATATCTGGTGGTGTGAATGAACGAATGGGAGCTCGTCAGGGCGTTTATAACAGGTCCCCTGATTGAAGCGGCCGTTCCAAAGCCGGGAAACGTGAGCAGGCGCAGGGACTTCGAGGATTTGAGCCTCTACAGCTTCATCGCGGCGTATCCTGCCCTAGCCGGTGTGTACCACGAAGCCGCCAAAAGAGGAAGGGACATCGGCAGGGGTCTAATCAAGCCCAGCGAGGCCGGAATCGGCGAACTAATCAGGAGGAGCGTGGAGGCAAGCAGGCGCGTTCAGGACGCGAACCCCAACTTCGGAGTGATAGTCCTCTCGATACCCCTGATAATGGGGCTGTCCATGACGGAGAGGATAGAAGAAGGCGGAACTAAAGCCCTTCTCCTCATCGAGGAGTCAACCGTGAGGGACACGATGGAGCTCTACAGGGCGATTAGGAGGGCCAGCCCCAAGGGCCTTCCGAGGGGAGTTGAGTACGACGTTTATTCGGAGAAGGCCTTTGAGGAACTCTTCAGGGACGGGATAAACCTTCTCAGACTCGCCGAGATGAGCGCCGAGAGGGAACTAGTCTTCAGGGAGTGGCTTACCGGATACAGGCTCACCTACTCAACCTTCGGGAGGCTCATGGAGAAACTCCCGGGTCCGCTTGAGGAGGCAATCCTTGGAGTCTTCCTCAGACTGCTGAGCGAGGTCAGGGATACGCTCATCGAGAGGAAAGCGGGAAATGAAGAAGCGGAGCTGGTTAGGAGAATGGCCGAGAGGACAGTTAAGGGGGAAATCAGCGGTGAAGCCTTTGAAAGGTTCATGGCCGAGAAGGGCGACCTGAGGAACCCCGGCAGTCTGGCCGACGTCACGGCCGTTTCGCTGGGCCTGCTCTTTCTGGCCGGCGTGAGGGTTGAGATGAGAGACGGAAGGGCCTGGCTCACACGACCCTGAAGCGCTTTGCGGCCGGGGCGTAGCCGAGGGCCTTGCTGTCTATAACCACCGCGTCCCCGCCGAGTTCGTCAACAATCCTCACGACGAGGCCGGAAAGCTCGAGGACTTCCTCATCACCGCCGAACTCCTCGTTGACCTGCGCCCTTATGAACCTGTAGGCCTCGGCACCGACGAGAACCACGTCCGGGTTGAAGCCGTCGAGCTTAAGCTCGTTCGCCTTCTCTTCGACAGAGCTTAGAATCCGTATAAGGTCTCCGCGCATTTCCAACACCTTGGGGAAATTAAGCGTAGGGGATTTAAGGGTTGCGCCCAGCGCTCCCCTTTAGGGTCTTATTGCAACCTCAACGGCCTTTTCATAAGCCTTAAGGAATTCCTGAACTTTCAATTCTCCTAGAGTCTTATTGCAACTAGGGGGCAGTAGTAGGAGTAATAAGATGAGTAATAGCTTTCAATTCTCCTAGAGTCTTATTGCAACGATTAGCCAGAGGGTGTTCCCAATCAAAATGAACACCTTTCAATTCTCCTAGAGTCTTATTGCAACCCCAAATAGTGTTGGCCTCTTCGCCATAGTGCCTCTCTTTCAATTCTCCTAGAGTCTTATTGCAACCCGGACCGGGACTTTAACCTGCTCCTCATCGCGCTCTTTCAATTCTCCTAGAGTCTTATTGCAACTACTCGGGCTTGAAGTCAGACAGCATTGCTTCCACGCACGGCTTTCAATTCTCCTAGAGTCTTATTGCAACGCGGTTTTGCTCTTCCTTCCACGTCCCTTTATGCGAACTTTCAATTCTCCTAGAGTCTTATTGCAACAGGAAGTCGTAGAACTCGCCTTAGCCTCAGCACCGATCTTTCAATTCTCCTAGAGTCTTATTGCAACGCCCAAGTGCTGTTCGCGGGAAGGCTCTGATCGATTACCTTTCAATTCTCCTAGAGTCTTATTGCAACCCTATGAAGTCGTGTCTCGTGTAAAAAAGGTTGTAAACTTTCAATTCTCCTAGAGTCTTATTGCAACAGAAGAAAGATACAGCT
>NZ_JAMONU010000079.1 GCF_027066465.1 Thermococcus sp. | reverse complement strand
CCCTTCCCGTCAGGGCAAAGGCCGTGCCGAGTTCGAGCGTAAAGCTCTCCCCAAACTTCTCGACGAGTTCTCCAGCTATCTCCTCGAGAGAGCCTATGTACCTGTCAAGAACTCCCGATTCCTTGAGTCTGAAGGTGACCTCCTTGAAGGCCTGCCTAGCCCATTCCTTGGAGTTTATCTCCCTGAGGACCGCCAGGGCGTTTTCGTAGCTCTTCAGGGTTATCAGGGCCTTAATCAGTTCGAGAAGGGCCTTTGAGCGGTAGGGTTCGTCGGCTATGTAGTCAAGGGCAAGGCGGATTTTCCTGAGGCGGTATGCAACCTTCATCGGGTTCTCCTCAAAAGAACGCGCTATTGCCCTTACTATGTAGACGAGCGTCTCCTGCCGGAGCTTCTCGTTGGAAATCTCAACCGCGTAGGTTATCGACTCCCCTATTTCCCCGAGGTTCAGAAGGTACAGAGCGGCCGAACGGAGAAGCTCGTCCCTCGCGGGAGGGGGCAGCATCTTGCAGTCCTCAAAGACCTGGAGAAAAACCTTCTTGTACGCCCTTATTCCAGCCCTGCCCATGGAATAGCCTATTGAAAGAAGCGCCCTCATCATCCTCAGGGGGTCTTCAATCGAGCGGGCGACGTCGAGGGCCTTCATGAAGGTATCCTTAAAGAGGGCGTTTCTAGCTCTGGCGAGCCTCTCACCAAGCCTTGCGTACGTTACGGCGCGAACGTAAGGGTCCGGAATGACATCGACTGATTCGAGTATCTCGACGGCGAGCATGAGGACCACCGAGGTTTAGACCTCGTATGAATTACTCGGAAGTTTTTTAAAAACTTACCCAAAGCGCGAAGCATGTACGGAGTGATTTTAGGAAAGAACCCCGAGCTGGGAAAAGCGGAGTTCCTCTCATTCGCGAAGCGGTTCAGTCTGAGGATTAATCCAACAGAGGAAGCCCGCGAGTGGATTGTTTTCGAGTCGAAGCCCTCGATAGAGAGGCACTTCCGGTGGCTCGGCGGGTCGCTCAAGCTCGTGAGAATAGTTGGAGAAGGCGAGGAAGCGATAAGAGATATCGAATACGCCAGGCTCTTCACGGTCAGCCTCTATGGAAGGGACGACTGGAGGCTCTGGCGGAAGCTGGGGAGCGCCGTAAAGAGGGAGTTCAAGAGGGAAGGTCCGGCAAAGTTCTTCAAGCCCGCTAATGTTTACTCCATGCCTGCCGAGCTGATTCTGAAGGGTTTTCCAGAGGTCAAGGACATCGTCTTCCTGTTCAGGGACGACGGAAGCTTCCTCGTGGGTGAAACAATTAGGGTTACCGACCCCTTCGAGCTGAAGAAGCTCGACGTGGAAAGACCTGTTCAGAGGCCAATCCTCTCGATTCCGCCGAGGCTGGCAAGGATAATGGTGAACCTCACGGAAATAAGGAGGGGCCTCTTCCTCGACCCCTTCTGCGGCATCGGGACGGTCCTTCAGGAGTTCGTCCTCCAGGGGTTGCCCGCTTACGGGAGCGACAGAGACCCTGAAAGGGTCAGGGAGGCGAGACGGAACATCGAGTGGCTCAGAAAAGAGTTCCGGCTCAAGAACTCGGCGAGGATAGAGGTCTGCGACGCGAGGAAGCTGAAGCGCTGTTTCCGCGAGAGGTTTGACGCTATAGTTACCGAACCCTACCTCGGGAAGCCCCTGAAGAGGAATCCTGGCAGGGGTGAGGCGATAAAGCTCGCCAACGAGCTGGACAGGCTGTATTTTTCGGTCTTCGAGAGCTTTAGCGATGTGCTCAAGAGGAACGGAAGGATAGTCTTCGTCTTCCCAGCATACAGGCTGAGGGATGGGAGCATCTACCGGAAGGAGCGGAGATGGTTAAACAAACTCGGCTTCGAGGTTCTGGGGAGATACCTCGACTACGAGGAGAGGCACAGGCTCATTAGGGACATTTACGTGATAAGAAAGAGGAGCTAAAGGTTATATAACGCGGGAACCAACCGGTATCTGTGATGGCCTTGGGCAGTATCGTTGTTAAAGTCCCGCAGGGCGTGGACGATAGGATAGCCCTGCTGATTGCCAGTTCGGAGAGACTTAAAGCAATCGTGGAGATAAACGAGGCCCTCAAAGAGTCTACTCTATCTGAGGAAGATGCCATAGAGCTTGGCCGGCTGGCAAAAAAAGGCAGAGGGAAATACCTTGAGAGGAAATATTCTCCTCGTCGTTAACACGAACGTACTGTTCTCGTTCTTTGGGAAATCTACAACTACCCGTGAGCTGATATTTCTGCTTTCAGGGAGACTTATCAGCCCAGAATTTGCGGTTTCAGAATCTGGAGGAACACAAGAGGAGGTCCTCCGCAAGGCCAAAATAGACGAAAGGGCTTTCCAGAGGGCGCTCGAAATTCTGAGGGAACACGTTATCTTTGTCCCAGAGGATTTCTACTCTGAGTTCATACCCCTCGCGCTGGAAATATGCCCCAACAAGGATGATGCCGACTTCGTGGCCCTCTCCCTCAAGGTGAACGCACCCCTGTGGAGCAACGACAGAAGACTGAAGGACATCAAAGAAATCGAAGTCATGAACACAGAGGAAGTGCTGAAACTGCTCGGCATCATCCGATGAGCCTCGCGTGCTCCTGCTTGATACAGCGGTGGGCGACAGCCGTAAGGCCCGCTTCCTTTGCCCTTCTGAAGGCCTCTCTATCGTAGGTCCCAAACTGGAACCAGACGACTTTCGCGCCCTTCTTTATCGCCTGCTCGACATAGTCCCTCGCGAACTCCGGGCGAACGAAGAGGTCAACTATCTCGACTTCGTCGGGAATGTCGAGGACGCTCGGGTAGCACCTCCGCCCGAGGACCTCTGAGTAACGCGGATTTACCGGATAGACCTCGTAGCCCTTCTCGAGGAGGTAGCGCATGACCTCATTGGAATCGCGCTCGGGCTTCGGGGAGGCTCCAACGAGGGCTATCTTTTTGTATTTCGTCAGAATCTCCCTCACGTCATCGTCGGTCAGCCTATCGACGGGCATAATCCTAACCATCGTATCACCATCACGGGTTCGGAAAGGAGTTTAAAGCGTTGGCGGAAACCTCTACCGATGAGCCATGCTCCACGAGGAAACGCTTTATTCCAAGTGGATAATCCTCCTGCTCCTCCCACCGTTAGTTATCATGCCCATCGGCCTCTACGAGAGCTTCGCCACCGGCCAGGGCGTCCTCATGATGACCGTTGCAACGGCCCTCACGATAGCGGTAATCATTGAGGCGATGGCCTTCCGCGTGAGGGTTTACGAGGAGGGAATCTTCCTCAGCGGCTTCCTCGGCCTCTTCGTGAGAAAGACCGTCAGGATTGACGAAATCGAGTGGTTCGCGGTCAGGGAAGGCTGGATGAGCTGTCCGGCGAAGATTCACTTCACCCTGCCGGCGAGGGCCTGCGTCTACCTCAAGAGGCGGAAGGGCTGGGACGTTTCGTTCTCGACCAACCGCCCGGAGGAGCTCACCGAGGTTCTCCGCTCGCTGGGAGTTCAACGAGGAGCCTAGTTCCCCTCACCTTCACAACCCTGACCTTCTCTCCCCTCCTCGCCGTTCCGTGAAGGCATTTCGCGCGCCAGAGTTCACCGTCGAGCTTCACGAGGCCCTCGGGCGAGAGGTCTTCGACAACGACTGCCGTCCGCCCAACGAGCGCCTCGGCTCCCGTCGAGGGCTTCCTTTCGAGGCCTCCGCCGAGAACGTAGGGAGCAACCAAGACGTCCTTGAGAAGAAGCACCGCAACTATCAGCGCAACGACCCAGAGGGGAAGCCTGATTCCCAGCGAGGGAAGGAGGAAAACCATGATTAAAATGGCTGCCACCTCGTCCAATGCCAGTGCGAGGAGCTTGAGAATCCTTTTAATCATCTCCTCCCTTCCAGCCATCCCCATCCCTCGTTGACCTCGATTATCCCCCACCAGCGCCTCAACTCTCGTCTGGCCGTTTTGTAGTCCGGATAAAATCTCCCCACGAGCCTCCAGAAAGCTTTAGAGTGGTCGAGGTAGCGCAGGTGGGCGAGCTCGTGGATTACGACGTACTCAATCAGCCTCTCAGGTAAAGCCGCGAGGCGGAGGTTGAGGCTCAGGTTTCCCCTGCTCGAACAGCTCGCCCACTTCGTCCTCTGGTTCCTGATGTAGATTTTGCCGGGGGAAACGCCCATCAGGACGGAGTAGAGGGCGACGAGCGCTGTTACCCTGCCTCGCAGGAGCTCTTTCAGGGCCTCCCGCGCCCGCTCGCGCTCGGCCGGGAGGATTAGCTTATCGTCCCTGCGCTCAATTTCTTGAACGTTTCCCAGCTCGACCCTGTAGAACTCGCCGAAGAACGGAAAGCCCCTCGCCGATTTCCTCTTAACTTCTTCGAGCTCCCTCAGCCGGTTGCTCAGCCATCTCTCGTGCTTTTTGATGAAGGCATTTACGTCGAAGCCCTCCGGTGCGGTGACGATGATTCTCCCGTCGGGCTTGATTTCAAGCCTCGCATAGCGGACGGGTCGGTGCCGAACCTCGACTTCCATGCGACCACCTTTTAAGGTGTAGTCCCTACCCGTGCTTATGAAGGTTGAGGTCGTAAGGCGAAGGGCAAAGTCGCTCTACACGCGCTCGCGGATTCCCGGCGTTTCATGGAGCGTCAACCAGTACGTCGGCTGCTCCTTCGCCTGCCCCTACTGCTACGCCAAGAGCGTCGTTCGGGAGTTCAGAGAGAAGGAATGGGGGAGCTGGGTGATAGCTAAAATCAACGCGCCTGAACTTGCGAGGAAGCACGTGAAGGGAAAGGTCGTGATGTCCACGGTGAGCGACCCATACCAGCCGGTTGAAGCCGGGCTAAAGCTCACCCGCTCGACACTCCGCTTCATGGACAAGAGGAACGAGCTCTCGATACTAACCAAATCGCCCCTCGTGACGAGGGACATCGACCTCTTCAAGCTCTTCCGCTCGATTGAGGTCGGCTTAACTCTCAACTCCTTTGAGGGCCGTGAAAAGACCCTCCTCGAGCCGCGAACACCGGTTATGAAAGCCCGCATTAACGCCCTCCAGAGGCTTCACGAGGAAGGAATAAGAACGTACGCCTTCGTCAGCCCGGTGATTCCTGGAATCACCGACGTTTCACGGATTGTTGAGGAAACGAAAGGTTTTGTCGATTACTACTTCTTCGAGGTTCTAAACCTCAAAAAGGCCGGGAATGAATTTCAGGAAACGCTCCGCTCCGAGTTTCCCGAGAGCTACCGGGTTCTAACCAGCGAGGGGCTCTTTAGAGCTTTTCTCTTGGAGCTCCGCGACGAGGTTCGCTCGCTGGGGATAAAAACGGAGGGCATAGAGACGCACTTCAGAGGCTGGGATTTTGTGCGGGTTTAGTAAACGAGACCAAAGAGGAACAATGGCACTCTGCCTCTACCCGTCACAAGGCCGTCAACCGCGATGTAATCTGGTCTCTGATACCTGCTTTTGCTCTTTTCTCCAACCTCAATTATCGCGTTGCCAACTTTGAAGTCGGCGGTTTTCTCGCCCCTTGCGCCTTTAAGATAGCAAATCGGAGAGACCCAGCGCATATGGTTTACGAAAAACTCCTCCCTGAGGGCGCCGATGTTGACATTGAAGCCCTTTCTCGCGAAGAACATTCTCAGCGGAACCGTGAGGTAGAGTTTTGGCTCCTTCCGCGAACTTCCGCATGGCTGGACGGCATAGATAAGACCTGCCTTTGAGAGGTCATCGACGAGCCGTATCGCCATGTTCTTCGAGACTCCAAGTTCCTTGGCTATTGAGGAGTACTTTGCCTCGAAGGGTGCCGATTTAGCGATGTAGTAGAGAAGACGGTATGCGTCCGTTTCATACTTCACGCTGATTTCTCTGAGCGCTGAAAGGTCCTCCAGAATGACCTTCCTAATCGAATTTTCAAGGGCATCATAGAAGCCACTTTCCGGGTAGAGAACTCCCCCCTTCTCCATGTATTCTCTCCAGAGGCCGGCGAGTTCAATGTACATATTTGAGAGGTCAAATGCTCTGGAGAGTATCTCCTCAAGCGGGTGTTTTGGAATGGAGAGGCCCCTCTTTATGTTGAGCCACTCTCGAAACGAAGCCGGTGGCAGTTCCTTGAGAACAACCCTTCTCGATAGGTCTGCGCTCAGAGTGACAATGTCAATTGAGGAAGAGCCTGAAAAGAAGACCCTGACCTCATGCTCATCGTACAGACTCTTCAAATCTTCGCTCCAGTCCGGTTTTCTGTGGATTTCGTCTATGAATATGTTCCGATAGCCCATCTCGGCGAGGGCTTTGACAACATCGTAGAGAGTAAAAGGTTTTATAAGAACGGAATCAGCGGAGAAGTAAACACTTTTCTCGGTGTTTCGGGCGAGTTGGAGCAGAAGAACAGTTTTCCCAACGCCCCTGACTCCTTTTATGCCCACGTAGTATTCTTCATCAATGAGCCCGAGCTCATCGTATAAAAAGCGCCTCTCCCCAAATTTCCCCGCCCACGCCATGAGCCTTCTGCTCGTTGCTATAAGACTTGATAGTATCCGGCCCTCCATACTACTGCATAGAGTGTTATTGTTTATAAAGTTTGTCCTCTAACAAGAACGATATGCTTACATTCCGTCCTTGCGTGAGGACAAAACTCACCACACCGGCGACAGCAGGGGTCCGCCGTAGGCAAGCCACAGGAGGAGAGCTGTCGCGAAGGGAACCGTGAACTCGTCGTAGGCCGAGCGGAGGGGAAGGCTCTCAAGGGCAGTCGTGATGAAGGCGACGCCGGCGATGAGGCTCCAGCTCGGGTCGAGCGAGAGAACCCTGTGGGCCCCCCAGAGGGCCAGAACTGAAACGGCAAACATAGTTGCGCTTCCGATTAAGGTCTTCCTCCGGTTCCATGGAATCCTCGGTCCGCCGAGGGCCTGTCCGGCTATGGCGTTGAAGCAGTCACCGAAGGTCGAGACCCAGAGCGCTCCCAGGGCAGAAACCTTTGGAAAGACCGTACAGATAATCCCCATCGTCACCCAGAAGAGGAAGCTCCCGAGGAAGTTGTCGCGCTCGTCTTCCCGCGCCATCGTTCGATAGCTGAGGTCAGCTACCGGAACGGTGAACTTCCAGCCGCGGAGGAGCTTGAGGTGCTGAAGTGTGTAGAGGAAAGCCAGCGACCAGACGACGAGTAAAGTGACCCATCTCGGCGTGAAGAGTATTATCGGCGCCCCGAGGATTCCCGGCGAGGCGTGCCAGAGCTTTCGTATCAGCTCCCTTTTGCTCAAGCCCATTGATTGCACCCAATCTAATTGGAAACACCGGTATTTATCGGTTTTCCCCGCCGGGGGTTAACTATAAAAAGAAATAATCAAATCGACACACATGCGAGTAACGTTTGAGCGTGTAGTGGTCGTTGAAGGAAGCCCCGAAAAGCTCGAAAAGTCCCTTGAGGAGAACACCTTCGTTTACTGGGTTAAAGAACCCAACGGGGAGATATGGGGCCTTGCGCCGGACTTTATCCGGGAGCGCTACGAGGGACACTTTTATCTGGTGGACTTCGAGGGGGAGAGCTTCCTCCTCGCTTCCACAGTTCCCCTTAAGCTTCCCGTTCTCGGCAACCTCGTCGCCAGGTTTGAAGGAAAGAGAACTGCCGTGGCGAGAAGGGTCGGGCTTCACTTTCTCGACCCGTTGAGGAAGTTCCTTTCACTTCAGCGGAGCAGTGACATAAACCTTGCGCGGGTGCTTTACCTGGTCTTTTTGTACCTCATTCTCCTGTGGTTCCTGCCCTATCTTTTGCTGGTGGTCGTTCCTATAACCCTGCTGGAGTTCGTGCCCGGTGACGAGCGGATTGTCCTGAGGGAAGGTCCCGAGGTAAGGTTTCTCTCAAGGGGACGGCGCGCATTCCTAATGAGGGAGATTCTCATAGGGATGTGGTTCCTCGTGGTCGGTGTTGGACTGACCCTCTACAGGACATATACGGGACAGGAAAACCCCAGAAAGGCCGTGTTTATGAGCGTTCTGCTCATAGGGGCCCTTATAGAGGAATACCTTCGCCTCAAAGGGCGTCGCCACGGTCTCCAACAACCGCTATGACCATCGAGTTCACGTTCGTTCCTGTTGGGCCGGTCTTGAGGAGCGCGCCGACCCTTTCGAGGGCGCGGTAGCTGTCGTGGTTTCTGAGGAATTCATCAACGTCTATCCCCGCTTCCTCCAGTCTCTTCAAGGTTCCGCCGTCCACGATTCCCCCGGCCGCATTAGTTGGCCCGTCAGTTCCATCGGTGTCGAAGGCCACAACGGTAACGTTGAGTCCCGCTATTTTCTTGGAGATGCTCAGTGCGAACTCCTGGTTCGGCCCGCCGAGGCCGGTGGCGTTTCCAACGGTCACCGTCCACTCGCCCCCGAAGACGAGGACGGCGGGCTTTTTGAGAGGTCTCTCGCGCTTCGCCACCTCCTCAACTATAGAACCCACCGCCAGGGCTATTTCCCTGGCTTCGCCCTCAAGCGTGGTCGTCATCACCGCCGAGTTGAAGCCCAGTTCCAGAGCCTTTCTCGCAACGGCCTCACAGGCCTTCGAGTTGCCGGCTATTACAAAATTGTGGGCGTTATCGAGTTCCTTCGGTGTCTCCTCTATCTCTCCACGCATGCCCATCTCAATGACCCGCCTAACGCTCTCAGGAACCCTCTCCCATATCCTCCTCTTCACTAGAACCCCGTATGCGTCATGGTAAGTGGTTGGGTCTGGCACCGTTAACCCTGAGGCTATGAAGCTCGGGTCGTCACCGACGACGTCCGAGACAAGCAGACCGATTACAGTCCCCTTCACGGCCTTTGCCAGCCTTCCGCCCTTGACCTTTGAGATGTGCTTCCGGACGGTGTTTACCTCGTATATGTTCGCCCCGCTTTTCAGGAGCAGCTCGTTCGTCCTGATGAGGTCCCCGAGGCTTATTCCTTCTGCCGGATAAACGAAGAGCGCACTTCCGCCCCCCGAAATCAGGGCGAGCAGAACTTCATCCCGTTTAACGCTCGCAACCAGCTCCAAACCCAGCTTTCCTGCAAGGAGGGAGTTCTCATCGGGGATTGGATGACCCGCCTCGATTGCTTTGAGGCCGGTTCCCTTACAGCCATCGAAGGTGTAGCCGTACTTGGTGACCACCAGAACGCTTCCGATTGAGTCCCCTGGAAGAACCTCCAGAGCGGCTTTGGCCATTCCGCAGGCGGCCTTTCCCACGGCGAGAACGTGAACCCTGCTCCCGGCTTCAAAGGCATTCCCTTCGATGTAGAGGGTTCCATCCCGGCAGGAGAGGCTCCTCCTAACGGCCGAGTAAGGGTCTGCGGAGCGTATGGCAGTTTCAACAAGCTCCAGTATCGTTTTCCCTGTCATGACAATAAATCAGAAAGGAGACTTTAAAAATCAGTCGAGCATCGCCAGAATCTTGTCAACCTCGTTTGAAACGTCGATGTCGAAGAGGTGTATCGTCGGCAGGAGCCACCAGAGGCGGTAGTTGTGGGTCTTGTCTTCCTCGCCGTAGTACTGGAAGACGAACCTTCCGAAGCCCGTCAAATCCCTGTGAACATCTCTGACCTCCCTCAGAACCCTCCTCACCTTCGGCGGGTACTCCTCGAAGGGTAGCGGAAGGCTCTTCACAAAGACGTTGTCCTTGAAGAAGTCCGTGGTCAGGCCGACGCTCCCGACGTGCTTCTCGAGCTGGTTGAACTTCTTGGCCGTCCAGAAGCGGTGCAGGATTAGCCTCGGGTCCTCCTTGGCGAGCGGGTAGTTGGCTTCCTCCGTATCGAGCCAGAACTCAAGGTAGGGCTGACCGCGCTCTATGACGATTCTCGCAAGCAACCTTGCGTTCTTCGGTATCTCCCTCTGGGTCTCGCTGATGTGGTACTTCCTGCCGTCCTGCGTGTAGGTCTCGCCCTCCTCGTGGGTTCCCGTCCTTGAGACGAAATAAGCTTCCTTTCCGTCTATGGTTCCGAGGTGCAGGTCGTAGCCCCACGCCTTCAGGTCCTTGAACTTGAACCTCCTCTCGGCCGGAACGACTCCGGTGTTCTCGACTATGTAGTAGCCCTCGAGCATTTTCTTCACCTCAAGTAAATAAAAGAGTCGGGGCTTTTAAGCTTTTTCCTCGATTATGAGCTCGACCGTGACAATGGTTTCGGGGTTCCTGAGGAGCTCGACGAGCTCCCGCTTTATGTCCTTCGCGGACTTAGTAGCTTTTATCGCGAGGGTTCTGGCGTCTATGTAATCGCTCTTCCTTATCACCATCGAAACCGGGCTTTCGAGCTTCAGCTCCGGACTCCCGTATGCGGTGAGCTCATCGGAAAGGTTTCCGGCGCGTATGACCACGCGGAGCCTCGCGCCCCTCCTAAGGGCACTCTTGAAATCCTCGCTCAGGTCGCTCAAAGCCTTGTCGGCAGAAACGCAGATTATGCAGTCGCCCCTCGGCGTTAGAAAGTCCTCGGTCGTTATCTCGAGCGTCGAGCGGTGAGTTGCCTTTACGTTCTCGTGCCCCCTGCAGTGGATTACCTCCCTCAGCATGGGTTGAGCTTTTCACGGCACTATAAAACCCTTTAGCCACGTGGGAAAACTTTTAAAAGATGCCCTTGATTTGAGATACGGCCACAGGGTCAGGTTAGAGGTGATGGAAATGGGGAACATAAAGCAGACCTTCATCAAGAGGACCGCTCGCGAGCTCTTTGACAGGTATCCGGACAAGTTCACCAGGGACTTCGAGCACAACAAGAGGATGGTTCAGGAGCTCACCAACGTCACGAGCAAGACCATCAGAAACAGGATTGCCGGTTACATAACCAGACTCGTCAGGATGAAGGAGGAGGGCAAGATACTTTAACGGCCCTCTTTATTCTCTATCCGTTTCCTAAAAGTCGTTTAAGTCTTCTACTATCTTCCTCGGAAGCCTCGGGCCGAACTCGCGCATGAGCCTCTCGAATTCCCTTTCGTTCTCCTGGGCTATCCTCCTGAAGAGGTTCTCTATGTACGTTTCAACCAGCAGTCTCACCTCTTCGAGCTCCTGCTTGGTTCGCATGACCTCATCAACGCGTCTCTCTATCTCGCCGAGGAACTGAAGGAGCTCTCCTATCTTCGTCTCAACGGGCTCGGTTGATTTTATGAGCTCCCTTGCCTGGAGGTATTCGGCAGTCTCCCTCGGCCTCTTCGGCTCGTACATCTCGGTGCCAAAGGTATAGGGGGTAAGCAGCACCTCAAGCCTGAAGCCGCGCTTTATGGTGTAGTATTTCCTCGGCCTTCCCCTCGGTATTTTTTCAGTTCGACCCTCTATGAGTCCGGCCTTTTCGAGTATTCTCAAATGCTCAAGGACGGCCTTCTGTCCAACTCCAAGCTCCTGGCTAAGTTCGCTCACAAAGTATGGCCTTTTGGTGAGCAGGATTAGGATTCTCCGTCGAGTCTCGTTGCCGAGTATATCGAGCAGTCTGCTCATTTCCTTATTGTTATCCTCCATCAGCACTCACCCCCTTTCCCTAACTTAAAGTTAGAAAATAACCTTTAAACCTTTTTCGGTTTAAAAGCTGAATTTAAAAGGTGAAGCCCAGAATATTGAACAGGTGGTCGAGATGTTCGAAGCAAAACTCGTGTGCACTCACTGCGGTGCCGAATACCCGCTCGCGTCCGGAATCTACAAATGCCCCAAGTGCGGCGCTCCGCTCGATGTTACATACCACTACGACGACATAGCGAACCTAATCGAGGACGACGACCCCTGGTTCAGGGAGAGCCCGCACGTGTGGAAGTACTGGATGTTCCTTCCGGTTTCGAACCTCAAGAGAATCGTCACGCTCAACGAGGGCGGAACGAGGCTTTACAGGCTCAAACGCCTTGAGGAGAAGCTTGGCTTTGGAAAGCTCTACGTCAAGTACGAGGGCGAGAACCCGACTGGAGCGTTCAAGGACAGGGGTTCGAGCGTCGAAATAACGAAGGCTCTGGAGTTCCACGCGAGGAAGGTTATAGTGGCCTCAACCGGCAACATGGCGGCGAGCGTTTCCGCCTACGGCGCCAAGGCGGGCCTTGAGGTTACCATCGTCGTCCCCGAGGGAACGCCCGAGGAGAAGCTCACTCAGGCGAGGATGTACGGGGCGAGGGTCGAGGTCTTCGGGAAGACCTACGATGAAGCTTTGGCAGAGGCCGAGCGGAAGGCTATGGAGGAGGACTACTACCTGACGGGCAACTACCACTACCGCGTCGAGGGACAGAAGACGACAGGCTTCGAAATCCTCGACCAGCTCCGCTACAACGTCCCTGACTGGATTGTCGTTCCAATCGGAGCGGGAACCCACTTGAGGGCAATCTGGAAGGGAGTTAAGGAGTTCTACAAAGTCGGCCTCGTTGAGGACCTGCCGAGGATTGCCGGGGCACAGATAGAGGGCTACGACGCGATAGTTAGGGCATGGAAGACGGGCAAGCCCATTGAGAGGGT
>NZ_JAMONU010000078.1 GCF_027066465.1 Thermococcus sp. | reverse complement strand
GTCAGCTGGGGCAAGATAAGGGCGAAGGCCGACTACGTCGAGATATGGGCCGATGCAACGCTGGTCTTCCCGTTGCTGGTGTGGAAGGTGATGAAGGGGTGAACCTCAAACAACTTCGACTCAATGCTCTGCGGAGATATCTGCCCGTTAGGTCCAAGACACGGAGAAAGAAAAAGCCCGCAATTGAAGCTTACATGGGAATATTCGGTGAGGCCTCCCCCGGGGAGCTCGATAAATACGCCCTTGAGCTCTGGTTTTTTGGATAGTTTGCACTCGCACTGCAAACTCTTTTTAAATTCCTTTGCAGTAGAAATGCAAAATCTTTATAAACATCTTTGCACTACAACTGCACATGCTTGAGATACAGAACCCGTGGTGGTTTGGCGAATCTGACAGAGACTGGGAGCTCTTTGAAAAGCTCACCTATAAGGTCAGGCCGAAATGGCTCGACGAACTCTCATTGGCGCCTTTTTCGTTCAACTTCGTCGTCGGGCCGAGAAGGGTCGGGAAAACCATCGGAATAAAGCTTCTCATTAAAGAGCTCCTCAAAAAAGTCAGTACTCCCTATGCCGTCTTTTACTTCAGCTGTGACGTGCTTGAGGACTACAAAGAGCTTTTGGAGGTTCTAAACGAGTACCTCCGACTGAAGAGACGAAAGGGCATAAAAACGGCCTTTATATTCCTCGATGAGGTTAGCTTAGTTGAGGACTGGTGGCGTGCCCTGAAGTTCCTCATAGACCGGGGCGAGTTGAGGAACGATGTCGTTACAGTGACGGGCTCGATTTCCCTTGCTCTTGGACGGCACTTCGAGACTTTCGGGGGTAGGAGGGGGAACGGGAGAACAGTTGAGGTCATGCCGCTGAGCTTCCACGACTACTACAGCCTTTTCTACGATGAGTTCTTTCCCTCAACGGGAAAGGAGGTCTTCGAGAATTATCTTGAAACCGGCGGCTATTTGGCCTATCTAAACGGCACCCTTAAGGTTGAGGAGCTCGTGGGCTTCCTGAAGGCGGACCTGAAAGCTTTAGAGCGCTCGACCGACCTCGCGAGGGACGTCATGGGCGCTATACTCGATAAAGCGCCATCACCGACTTCCTTCAACGCGATAGCGAAGGCCGTCGGGGTTTCGCCCCACACCGCGAGGGATTACGTTGAGCTCTTCGAGGCGTTTCACGTCCTCCTGCAGGTTCTCTACCTCGGAGGCGACGGGAAAGTCTATCCGCGGAAGGAAAGGAAGCTGATTCTCCGCGACCTGCTCATCGTGAGGGCCATGGAGCTCTGGACGAGGAGAAAGGTTGATAGGGCCGTTCTCTACGAGTGGCTCGTTCAGGAGCATCTGTACAGGAAGTTCGGGGAGGTTTACTACTACCGGAACTCCTACGAGGTTGATGCAATCGCTGGAGACCTGAAGGTCGAGGTGAAGTCGGGGGAGAGAAGGGGAAGGTACCTAAAGGACGTTAAAGTCCTGAATGGCCCGGAGGTTCCGGAATTTCTTTACGACCTCACTTAGCGAACTCCCTTCTCATCTCAACGTCTTTCTTCTGGACGGGCCTGAGGGGCTTGACCGTGGAGACGATTTCCAGCGCGTTTTCCTCTGGGCTTTCAAGGAGTTTGTCGAGCCTGCTCAGGGCATTGGTCCGAATGATAACCGCAATTATGACAATCCCTGATTACCACTCCGAGTTCATCAGAGCCTCCAAAACCCTCTCCTCACCACCCGGCAATACCAGAGGCCTCGACAGGTGCTTCCTCGCGTCTGGAGGAACCTCGTAAATCTTCCTCTCCAGCTCGCGGGGGACTTCAACCGGAATCAGCTTCTTCGGCATTCTGTAGCCACAGCGCTTGCACTTCAGGTAGTCGCCCTTGCTCTTCATCGTTCCCCCACAGCGCGGGCACTTGGGCTTTCTATACTCGATTTTCGGGACGAGCTTCACCGGGTAGAACTTCTCAAGGTTGAGGGTCAAGACCCCCTCGTGCTCCTTAACCCCTCCAGCGGCGATGATTTCATCGCCGGGCAGGAGCTTCCGAACGTAGTTCCTGAACTTCTTCGTCGGCTCGAACGCCGCGACGCGTATCTTTCCGGTCTCGTCCTCAAGCTCGAAGAAAACGTGCCTCCCGCGCTCCCAGTACGGCCTGGAAACCCTTCCCCTGACGACCGCGCTGTCGTATAGCTTCAGCTCTCCGATTTTTTTGGGGGCCAGATGGTCGTCGGTGTTCTGGTTCGTCTTGTAGAGCTGGTAGAAAGCTATCGGCTCCCCAAAGCGGACCATCTCAAAGGTCTGGAGAACCTTTCCCCGGTCAATTCCCCTGATTCCGACGAGAACGGGGTCCTTGCCATGGGGCGTTATCAGGACGGTTCTCTTGTAGGGGTCAACGTTATCGTAGGTGAAGGGGTAGCTCCACCTGTCGGCTAAAAACACGCTTTCGGCGTCAACTTTTCTCGGAGTTCCCCAGTTCTCCGGTTCGCGGTAAGCTAAAAGCTCGTAGGTGAAGGTCTTTAAAGGATAACCGATTGAAGCTAAAGCTCCGATTATGCCCCTACCGAGCTTGAACTTAAAGATTTCAGCTCCTACCTCCCTCGCAACACTCTCAGCTTCCTCGATGGTAACGTGTTCCCTCAAAGCTTTGAGCGAGAACTCCCTCAGTTTTTCGGGGATTTCGCCCTCGAGAAAGGCGAC
>NZ_JAMONU010000077.1 GCF_027066465.1 Thermococcus sp. | reverse complement strand
GCTCATTATGTGCCCCTCGAGGTCCGGCCTCAGGTAGGCCATGACGTAGCCTATGACCTTCCCGTTGTACTCCGCAACGAGAAAAGTGTCCGGATTGTTCTCGAGGAAGACGAGGAAGATTCCCCTTGGATAGGCCTCACGGAAGGATTCCCTCTCGATGCGCATTATCTCGTTGATGTCGAAAAGCCTCGCGGGTCTGATTGAGACGAGTGCCAGCGGAACCTTCGCCCTCACTTCTCTCGCCGAGACGCTCATGTTAGTATCTCACTCCCCAAGACTTTTAAGGATTGAGGGACTCAAATTGAACGCCGGGTGATGAGCACTCTCGAATCTGAGGGCATGATGACCGGATTCCTGGCTGACGGCAAATTTAAAAGGCTGGACAAAAACTCCAGCACATGCGGAAGTGGCTCCCCACCCTGCTCCTCCTTTCGGCCCTCTCGATTTTCCTCGGCGTTTACTTCGGCCCGGTTAGTTTGAGCATTCACGACGTCACCCAGAGCCTGGCCTACGGAATAAAGCTCACCCTCTCCAAGTTCGTCAGCGTGAACCCCGGCCGGGAGCCGAGGTACTTCATAATCGTCTGGCAGCTCCGCCTCCCGGAGGTTCTTCTGGCTTACCTCGTTGGCCTCGCGCTCGCGAGCGCTGGAGTGGCGAGTCAGGCCCTCTTCAGGAACCCCCTCGCGGACCCCTACATAATCGGGATAAGCTCCGGTGCCGCGCTCGGAGCGGCCGTGGCGACCCTGATAAACCCGCTCTACATGGGGCCGTTTGCCCTCGTCTTCTCTTTCCTTTCGGTCTTCATCGTTTACACCATATCCAAAACCAACGGTGCCGTCCCGGTGGACACGCTTCTGTTGGCTGGAATAGCCTACGGCTTCTTAACGAACGCCATAACGTGGTACATCTACGTGACGAACCCTCAGAAGACACACCTCACGTGGATGTGGCTTCTCGGGAGCTTCAACGGGAGCACATGGGAGAGCGTTGGAATAATGTTCATAGTCTCCCTCTGCGGCGTTCTCTTCCTCAGCTGGCGCTGGCGCGAGCTGAACCTAATCCTCCTCGGTGAGGAGAGCATAGCCCTCGGCCTCGACCTCCACCTGTACAGAAAAATCTTTCTCGGCATCATAGCGACGCTCACGGCCTTCGCGGTCTACACCTCGGGTATAATAGGATTCATAGGCCTCGTGAGTCCCCACATAATGCGCCTGATTCTGGGGCCCAACCACAGGGAGCTAACGCCCGCAACGGCCCTTTTCGGAGGGGTTCTGCTCGTTATAGCTGACCTGCTCGCGAGGACCCTCGCCAGGCCGACGGTGATTCCCGTCGGTATAGTAACAGCTCTCATGGGTGCCCCCTTCTTCCTGTACCTCCTCATGAAGCACAAGAGGGGTGAGCTGATTGCTTGAGGCTAAGGTTTCCTTCGCGTACGGCGAGCGGGAGATTCTGAAAGGCGTTGAGCTTAGGGCGGAGAGGGGGGAACTGCTTGCCGTAATCGGTCCCAACGGGGCCGGAAAGAGCACGCTCCTTAAGTGCATAGTCGGGATACTCAAACCAGAGGGCAGCGTTAGGCTTGAGGGGATGGACCTGGTTTCAATGAAGCCGCCCGAGAGGGCGAGGCTAATCACGTACGTCCCCCAGAGTTCGCTTCCGCAGTTCGCCTTTACGGTTGAAGAGTTCGTTGAGATGGGTGCTTACATAACCCGGGGAAACGTCAGGGAGGCCCTCGAGAGGGTCGGACTGTGGGAGAGAAGGAGAGAGAAGATAACCAGCCTCAGCGGTGGCGAGTTTCAGCTGGCGCTCATAGCGAGGGCTTTAGCTCAGGGAAGCAGCGCAATCCTGCTCGACGAGCCGACGAGCCATCTCGACGTCAACCACGCGCTCATGGTCATGGAGCTGCTTAACGAGCTTAAAAGAGAGAAGATTATCGTTGCGGTTCTCCACGACCTCAACCTGGCTTTGAGCTACGCCGACAGGGTTCTCGTTTTAAGGGGCGGTGAAAAGGTCTGGGAGGGGTCGGCGAAAAAGCTGGAACCCGGAGTCCTCGAAGAGGTCTACGGGATAAGGGCCAAAATAGTGGAAGTTGATGGGAAGAGGCTTCTCGTTCCGAGCCTAAAGGTTTAAAACTTCGACGCGTTTCTTACTTCAGGTGAGAGAGGGTGGAGAAGAAGACCGGAACAACTACGGTGGGAATAAAGGCCAAAGACGGTGTTGTTTTGGCCGCGGATACGCAAGCTTCACTCGACCACATGGTTGAAACCCTGAACATTAAGAAGATAATCCCGATAACCGACAGGATAGCTATAACCACCGCTGGAAGCGTCGGCGACGTCCAGGCTTTGGCGAGGATGCTGGAAGCCGAGGCGCGCTACTACCAGTTCACGTGGGGAAGGCCGATGACGGCCAAGGCGATGGCACACCTACTCAGCAACATCCTCAACGAGAACAAGTGGTTTCCCTACATGGTGCAGATTATCATAGGCGGCTACGTCGATGAGCCGACGCTGGCAAACCTCGACCCGCTCGGGGGTCTTATATTCGACGACTACACGGCCACTGGCTCGGGAAGTCCGTTCGCGATAGCCGTTCTTGAGGACGGCTTCAAAAAGGACATGAGCGTTGAAGAGGCCAGAGAACTCGCCATAAGGGCCGTCAGGACAGCTGGAAAGAGGGACGTATACACGGGAAGCAGGAAGGTTCAGGTCGTCGTCATAACGAAGGACGGCATGAAGGAGGAGTTCGTGGAGTTTTAAAATTGCACCAAATTCCTTTTTAACCCTCCCAACTATTTTCCTCCGATGGGAATGAAAGAGAAAGCTCTTGCGGTTCTTCTCGTTGCAACGGTCGTTCTGTCGCTCTACTCGGCGGTTGACCTAGCCTACTCCACAAACGCCATTCTGGAGCAGGTCAACGAGATAATCAAGCAGGTTCAGGAGATAAGGGGTCTTCCCTTCAAGGAAAAGCCGAAAATAGTCGTCATAACCAAGGCACAGGCCATCAAGATGTTCGGGGCGTCAAGCCAGAATCCGGAGCAGCTCAAACTTGAGGAGCTTACCTACAAGATGACGCTCCTTCTACCGGGAAACTACTCCTTTGCAAGGGCCGAGAACCAGCAGGTTGCGGGCTGGATAGCGGCCACAGTTGGCGACACAATCTACATCATAGAGGAGAACTTTGAGAGCAACCCCGCCGTGGCGAAGAGAACCCTCGCCCACGAACTGACCCACGTCCTCCAGAAGCAGTGGTTTAACGCGCGCTATAGCGAAAACACCTTCGATGGAACCCTCGCGGTTAGGGCGCTGGTTGAGGGAGATGCAGACCTCGTGGCAGACCTCTACTGCGAGAGGAACGGGATTCCAATCTACAAGATACGCTCCCTCAGCGGGAACCCACTAACGGACCTCGGCATATTCCCCTACGTCTTCGGCGACCCCTTCGTCCGTTACCTCTATGAGAAAGGCGGCTGGAGGCTTGTAAACGAGGCCTATAGGCACTATCCAATCTCAACGGCCCAGATAATGCACCCCGAACTTTACCTCGAGAACGTAACTCCTGTGAACGTCTCGCTGAGCGTTCCGGCCAACTGGAGCGTCATGAGGAACGACAGGATGGGCGAGTTCTACGTCTACGCCCTCCTCAGGGACGTCGCCAAGCTGAGCAACGAGACCGCGTGGAACGTTTCAAGCGCATGGCTCGGCGACCACCTAATCCTCGCGACCAACGGAACCGACTACGTCCTCCTGTGGAAGGTTGAGTTCTCAAACGAGAGAGCCGCGAAAGCCTTCGCCGAAACCCTCAAGAACCTCGCCGAAAAGGACACCTACGCGAAGTTCACAATCACCCTCGACGGAAAGACCGTTCTCCTCAAAGCCGTGAGGGGGGTCAGGGTTGAAGCTTAGGTGTCCAATCTGCGGCAGAACCTACGAGAAGCCCGTCCAGAGGTGTTCCTGCGGTGAGCCGGTCGAGTTCGAGCTCTTTGAGGGAGAACCCTACATCGGAAAGGGCGTCTGGGAGCGGTTCTGGGACTTCTGGCCGGTCGAGCCGGTCCTTGAGTTTTCGCTCGGAGAGGGCGACACCCCGCTGGTGAAGTCGAGGCTCGGCGGCGAGTTCGGCGTTAGGCTCTACCTCAAGAACGAAACGGTGAACCCGACCTGGAGCTTCAAGGACAGAGGCACATTCCTCGCGATGAGCTACGCACTCAAAGCCGGCTACAAAACCGTTGGGACGGTCTCGACCGGCAACATGGCGGCGAGCGTTTCGGCTTACGCTTCACGCTTCGGGTTGAAAGCTAAAATTCTCGTCTCCGAGAGCGCGGGCGACGAGAAATTAAAGGCCGTCTCTGTCTACGGCGGGGAAGTGATAAGGGTTCTCGGGGACTACGGGAGGCTCTACTTCGAGAGCCTGAAGCTTGGGGAAAAGCTCGGGGTCTACTTCATGAACTCCGACAACCCCTTCAGAATCGAGGGCTACAAGGGGATAGCCTTTGAGATAGCCGAGGAGCTTACCCCGGACTACGTTCTAATCCCAACCAGCTCGGGCGGTCTTTTCAGAGGAGTGGCGAAGGGCTTCCTCGAGCTTTACGAGAACGGGCTTATTGATGGCCTTCCAAAGCTGATAGCGGTTCAGGCTGAAGGTTGCTCCCCGATATGCAGGGCGTTTAAGGAAGGTAAAGCAAAAATCGAGCGCTTTGAGAACCCCAAGACCATAGCGAAGGCAATAGCGAACCCCTACCCGCCGAGCGGAAACGCCGTTCTGAAACTTCTGAGGGAGTTTGGCTGGGGTTGCGTTTCAGTTTCGGACAATGAAATCAGGAAAGCTCAGGAAATGCTCGCCCGCGAGGGCCTCTTCGTCCAGCCGGCGAGCGCAACGGGGATAGCGGCCCTGGAAAAGCTTGACCTTCCAGAGGGAGTTAAGGTCGTCTCGATTCTCACCGGTTCTGGATTGAGAACGCTGAAGGATGCCCCGGCGGGGGAGATAACGGAGTGTCCGCTTGAAACTTTAAAAGATTGCCTAAGGAGTACATGAGTACAGTTAAACACGAAATACTTATATAAATTAAAAACATAATACACAATCGAGCCACCTTGTGGCTCCCTTGAGAAGAAGTGGAGGTGGCTCTCTTGAAAAGTAGAAAGAAGCTTGCAGTAGCTACAGTAATTACAGTAACTCTTCTACTCGTCGTGATTCCAGCGGTTTACGGAGTTCAGCCCGACAACTCGGGGGTTCTTTACTCCACGTACCTTGACTGGCTCCAAGGGAAACCCATAGGACTTGCACAGGTGAACCCAATTCTCCCACACAACGTTGAGAAGGCAACCTTAGTTGTCATTGACTACACTTCAGGCCAGCCGAAGGTTCTCTACAAGGGCCCATTCATGAGCCCGCTTGTGAGGATAGAGAGAATACCTGTGGGAACAGAGCTCAAAACCGTGGTTGAAGACGGGAAGGTACGCCAGATAACCGTCACCAAATACAAACCCATACGGCTCTACGTAATAGTCTCTGCAAAGGACTACTGGGGAGCGAGATTCATAGAGTTCACACCCAATAAACCCCTCACACACGTTAATGTTGAAGTGCCTCTCTACTGGGACGGGGTTAAAGAGTCCATCAGGAACTTTGGAAAGGGATTCCAAGTCGATACAAATTCCATTGGTAACATTACTATGCCAAACATCAAGATTCTTAGACTTCACAGCGTTCCCGGGGTTACAGAGAAGATAGATATATATCATGCGGCCTCATTGGCACTCGACTCTTTCTCCCAGTCGGGATCTCAGTTCGGAGGAAAGCCATCTCCAACTGGATGGAAGCGTTCGGGCGCCGTGACAACGTCCTTTGAATACTTAGCCCCCGTTCCTACCTCAAACGGTGAGATGAAGACTGTTTATGCAAACGTTAGATACAAGGTTGAACTAACAACGGTTTGTGGATACTTGATATGCAGAAACATCTACACCCTTTACCCAGAGAAAATCACTTACTTCTCAAAAATCCAGACCGGCAGGGACCCCGGCACAATCCCATCGAATCTCGTCAAAGGGATACACTGGAAGAGTGCCGGCAACACATTCTTGGTTTACTTTGATAGTAGCTCAAACGATGGAGGTGTGTATTTCTCTACCGCTGTCTCAGCCTGCCTCGGATACGGATACGGTAGTGTCTGCTTTAGTGGCACTGTCAATTCGTACAGGAAAACCAGTGGAAGCAAGCTAAGAATAGAAGTCATAATCAACAGCTGGCACGGAGACAGACTTTACTTTGCCCCCTATTCTAGGAGGGGCAACTACTACGAAGTCTACCTTCAGTGGGGCTGAGTTGAGGTTAGCTTTTTAGCCCCTTTCTTTTACCATTCTCAACGGGGATTGAAATGCTCGTCGGAATCGGATTGATGCCCCACGGCAATCCGGTTCTGGAACCGGAGGACGAGGAAACCGAGAGGCTCGCTGAAGTCCTGAGGAGAATCGGCGAGGAGTTCAGAGATGCGGACTCCTACGTTCTGATAAGCCCTCACAACGTCAGGATGAGCGACCACCTCGGCGTCGTTCTTGCTGAAAACCTCGTCTCGTGGCTCGGCTTCGAAGGGAAGGAGCTGCCCGGCGAGTGGAAAACAGACCGAGAGCTGGCGGAGAAGATTTATCAAGCCGAGAAAGAGGCGGGAATGCCCGTCGTTGACCTGAACTTTGCATCGCTACGCGGTGAATACTCGCGCTGGCCCCTGAGCTGGGGTGAGCTGATTCCGCTCCAGTTCCTCGAGAGGAAACCGCTCGTCCTGATGACACCGTCGAGGGGAGTTAGCAGGGAAACGCTCGTCTGCTTCGGCGAAATTCTTGGAGAGGTCCTTGAGCGGGAGGGGAAGAAGGTTGCGCTGATAATCAGCGCGGACCACGGGCACGGGCACGATGAAAAAGGCCCCTACGGAAAGGTGAAGGAGAGCGAAGTCTATGACAGGCTGATAATGAAGCTGATTAACGAGAACCGCCTTGAGGAGCTTCTCACCATTCCCGAGGACCTCGTTAGGAAGGCCCTCGTGGACAGCTACTGGCAGATGCTGATAATGCTGGGGGCAATGAGAAAGGCCGAGTTCGAGTTGAAGGCGAGCGCCTACGCCTGCCCCACTTACTTCGGCATGGCCGGGGCGCTGTGGGTGCGGAAGTGAAGGTTTAAATGCTCCATTTTTCTTCATGTTTATGGTGATTCCATGTCATCTACAAAACATGTGCAGACCGAGATTGATGAGAGCCTGTACTCAATGCTCAAGGCTCTCTCACTCAGGGAGGGAAAGCCCATAAAGGAGATACTTCGAGAGGCCATAGAGGAATACCTCAAGAGAAACACGGGAATAACAGAGGAGGAAGTGGAAAAAGACCCAATCTGGAAGGCGTTCGGCGTGGTAGAGCTTAAGGGCAAGAAGACGAGCCACGATGAGGACTGGGGAGTGGTCGAATGGCGAAGCCACTGAGACCAGAGCTGTTCTACATGGACACGAGCGCCATGATAGCCCTCCTCGTCAGGGACGACCCGGAGCACGAGAGGGCATTGAGCTTCTTTAGGGACGCTGTTAGGGAGGGGTCGGTTTTCGTAATCGGCAGGCCCACGCTGATGGAGTTCCTGAACGGCGTTGCAAAGCACGTTGGAAAGGACGTTGCCGAGGAGCAGTACCGCCTCTACACCGCGAGCAGGTTCATCTTCATCGAGAAGGAAACCGAAGCGGACTGGGAAAGGGCCTGGGAGCTTTTCTTCAAGTACCGCGACCAGCAGGGAATAGACTTATTCGACAGCTTAGCCTTTGCGATAATGGAGAGGCTTGGAATCAAGAAGGCGTTCACTTTCGACAGCGACTTCGCGGTTCACGGCTTCGTCATGGTTCCATAGATTAAAGCACCTCAAAGCTAATCTCCAAAAGCCCCTTGCTCCCCCTAAAGCGAACCTTTCTGATTCTTATCTCCCCTATTTCGCCCGTCGTCCTCGTGTGCTCCTTATTGCACGCGTTGACGTTCCAGCCATCGATGACGACCACCTTGAGGGTTCTAACCTCCTCTGGAACCGGGAACAGGTCGTACATATCCTCGCCGAAGCGCTTCTCCGCTTCCTCACGCGGAAGTTCGTAAACCTTAACTGGAACGTTCTCCTTAACTTTCTCGTTGGCGAGGCGTTCTATTTCTGCTATCTCTTCTTGCGTCGGCTTCCGGTCGAACTTAACCGCAAGAACCCCGCGGTTGCCTTTGACGTAGGTCGAGGCCGTCCACTTGGCCCTTTCGCCGAGAACCTTCACAACGGCTCCCTTGAGGACGTGCAGGGCGGTGTGAGTTTGAACCTCAACGTCTTCACTTGTCATAACAATCCCCGAAACTAACTTCGTCAATCGTTTATTAACCCACCGGGTAATCTGTGAACGGTCGGAGTTCAGCGTTTTTTGATGGTTTTTCGAAATCAAAATGTTAATTCCAAAAAGCATACGTGAAGTCCTTTCAGGGGGAAACGAAAACCGTTATAAGTGTAAAGGCCAATAGAGGCTCGAAAAACCTTAGGGGTGAAGAAAAATGACTGAGAAGAAGAGGAAAAAGGTTCTGATTCTTGGAGCGGCCGGCAGGGATTTCCACAACTTCAACGTGTTCTTCAGGGACAACCCCGACTACGAGGTCGTGGCCTTCACCGCAACCCAGATTCCGGACATAGAGGGCAGGATTTACCCGCCAGAGCTTGCGGGTGAGCTTTATCCGAACGGAATACCGATACTCAGCGAGGACGACATGGAGAAGATAATCAAAGAGAAGGGTGTTGACATAGTCGTCTTCGCCTACTCCGACGTCTCCCACGAGCACGTCATGCACCTCGCGAGCAGGGCCCACTCGGCCGGCGCCGACTTCTGGCTCCTTGGACCCAAGAGCACCATGCTCAAGAGCACCAAGCCGGTCGTAGCGGTTACCGCCATAAGAACCGGCTGTGGAAAGAGCCAGACATCAAGAAAGGTCGCCCAGCTCCTCCAGGAGATGGGCTACAAGGTCGTCGCCATAAGGCACCCGATGCCCTACGGCGACCTCAGGAAGCAGGTCGTTCAGAGGTTCGCCACCTTCGAGGACCTCGACAAGTACGAGTGCACCATCGAGGAGCGCGAGGAGTACGAGCCGTACATCGAGCGCGGTATGGTTGTCTACGCGGGCGTTGACTATGAGAAGATTCTCCGCGAGGCTGAGAAGGAGGCCGACATAATCCTCTGGGACGGCGGAAACAACGACTTCCCGTTCTACGAGCCCGACCTCTGGATAGTAGTTACAGACCCGCACAGGCCGGGACACGAACTCAAGTACCACCCCGGTGAGACCAACCTCCGCTCGGCCGACGTCGTCATAATCAACAAGATTGACACCGCCAACAGGGACGACATCCAGACCGTCAGGGAGAACATCGAGAAGGTCAACCCGAACGCCATCGTTATCGAGGCGGCCTCGCCGATATTCGTCGACAACCCCGAGCTTATCAGGGGCAAGCGCGTTCTGGTTGTGGAGGACGGTCCGACCCTCACCCACGGCGGCATGAAGTACGGAGCCGGCTACGTCGCAGCGAAGAAGTTTGGAGCGAAGGAAATCATCGACCCGAGGCCCTACGCCGTCGGCTCAATCGTCGAGACCTACAAGAAGTACCCGCACCTCGACCTCATCCTGCCGGCCATGGGCTACGGCAAGAAGCAGATTAAGGAGCTCGAGGAGACCATCAACAGGGCAGACGCGGACGTCGTCATACTCGGAACCCCGGTTGACCTGCGCAGGTTCATGAACCTCAACAAGCCGGCCGTCCGCGTCAAGTACGAGCTTGAGGAAATAGGCCAGCCCAAGCTCAAGGACATCCTCGAGAACTGGGTCAAGAACTGCGAGAAGCTCAAGAAGGAGTGAAGTTTTTAACCTCCACTCCTAATTTTTCTTCATGTTCGACGTGGTCATCGGAATCTGGGGTCTGATTTGGGCTCTCAACATCGCGGGCTTCGCGTGGGTTACCTACGACGTCATCAAGAAGCAGAAGCTTATGCCGGACTCGGAGAAGGTCCTGTGGATTCTTTTGGCGTTTCTGTTCGGGTCCGTTGTGGCGTTGCTTTACGCCATCACGATTAAGCTGAGCGGGAAGTACGAGGAGGTCGAGCTCGAGGAGAACGAAAACGAAGAGGTCAAAGTGTGGTAGAAAGCCTTTTATGGTGAAAGGTCCAACCTAAATCGCCCGGGGAGCACCGCCGAGGGCGGAGTCAATGAACTCGGGCGGGTTATTACCCCCTTTCACGGCGTTTTTGAGGTTTCAGCAGACAGAACAAATATAAGTCCTGAGAACTAGCAATTCTCAAGATTTATAAAGGTGTGAGAACTAACATTTCTCAGGTGTTGGCATGAGGCTTGGGGATTTAGGTTACATGAACCCTTGGTGGGAGGAAAAAGAGGACTACCATGTTAAACGCTGGAATGAGCAGAAAATCCACTGGTGGCCCAGATGGGCTGAGGAGCTATCACTCAAACCGTTCTCGCTTAACTTCGTCCTCGGTCCGAGGCAGGTGGGAAAGACGACGGGGATAAAGCTCCTCATCGAGAGACTCCTGAGGGAAAACCCGCCGGAGTCGATTCTCTACATTAACGTAGAGGTTCTTCCAGACCACAGGACACTGGCGTCTCTCCTCAGGGAGTTCGAAGGAATGAAAAAGCGGGAGGGAATCAAAACGGGATACATCTTCCTCGATGAGGTAACGTCGCTCGACGGCTGGTGGAGGGGCCTCAAACCGCTCATCGACGCAGGCATGTTGGAGAACGACGTGGTCACGGTTACTGGCTCAAGCTCCTTAAGGGTGAAGCGGGACATCGAGATGTCTCCGGGCAGGAGGGGAGAGGGAAAGACGCTCGAGGTCATGCCGCTTTCCTTTGCGGAATACGTTGAGGTTATGGGCCTGAAAAGGCCAGAACTTCACAGAGAAAAGACACTGGAGCTGTTCGAGGAATATCTGAAAACCGGCGGATTCCCAGGTTCGATAAACGGTTTACCAATGGAAGACCTGCTCGGAGCATACATAGGTGAATTCGTCCGCTTTGGGAAGAGCCTTGAGATAGCGAGGGAAACGTTCTATGCACTGATTCAGAGCGCACCCTCGGCTACGAGCTTTCGGGCTTTGGCGGAAATGACGTCCGGCTACTCCTACAAGGTCGTGCAGGACTACATCGAGTTCTTCCGGGAGCTGTACATCGTCGGGATTGCATACCTGAGGGAGGGAAACAGGGTCCTGTACAAGAGGGAGAAGAAGTTTTTCTTCCGCGACCCGCTTTTAGCGAGGCTCTTCTCTACCTGGAGCGGGGCCGAGCTGAGGGAAGACGCCCTCTACGAGTGGCTCGTTCAGGAGCACCTATACCGAAAGTTCGGGGAGGTTTACTACTATCGGAACTCCTACGAGGTAGACGCGATAGCTGGAAACCTGATGGTGGAGGTGAAGGCCGGGGAGGCCCACAGGAGGTATCCACGGAACGTAATCGTGCTCGAAAGGGAGGACGTACCCTTCTTCCTGCTGGAGCTCTCGGATGAGAAGTGAATTTACAACCTCCTCCACTCTTCTCCCAACCACTCACGAGTTACGTCCTCCCCCAGTATTATACCCTCCGGGAGGAGGGAAATCTATAAATACCCGGAGGGAGGAGGGAAATGGAGCTTCAGGACTATCTGATGCCTGATGAATACATTATAAGCCTTGTACAGGGAAAATTCAAACCGCGAGCCGAGATCGATGAGTTTAACAATGTAGCAGTTACCAACAAACGAATCATTCTTTACCGTGAAAGCCAAAAACGATTTCTCCGTAGAACACCATCAAAACCCCGGATAGAAAGTCTGAGGTCTTGGCATTTCTCAGAAATAGACTTCATACAAATCACACATTTCAAGGACGAAAAACCATCCCTCATAATATGGCTCAAACCAGCGGGACATATAGAAGTCTATATTGAAGACTGGGGAGTGGGAGCGAAAAGACTGGACTCAGCCCTGTCCACAATAGCAAAAAAAGTTGAAAAAAGCCCAACGATTAATTGGTATCGCTTCTAAAATCCACGCCCTACCAACATATACTCTTCAGGCTTTCAACTTGAGTTTAATGTGTTTTGACCTCCGAGAATAATCTATTCCCCAACGACCTGCACTATAACGCGCCTGTGCCTCGGCCTGACGTCCAGCTCGACGAAGAAAATCTGCTGCCATGTCCCGCGAACGAGCCGGCCGTTGATTACAGGAAAGCACTCACTCGCGCCGAGAAGGGTCGCGCGCAGGTGGCTGTGGGCGTTGTCGTCTATCCTGTCGTGGAGGTAGCCGGCACCTTTTGGGATGAGCTCCCTCAACGTCCTCTTGAAGTCCTCCAGAAGGCCCGGCTCGTGCTCTATCGTGACTATCGCGCCGGTAGCGCCTGGAACGAAGACCAGAACGTGCCCGTTCTGGATTCCGCTCTCCTCGACGACCCTCT
>NZ_JAMONU010000076.1 GCF_027066465.1 Thermococcus sp. | reverse complement strand
AGGTATGGTGAGCGTTGAGCTTAGGGACGTTTCCAAACGGTGGGAGGGCTTCGAGCTTCGCGTTGACATCTCGGTGAGGGACGGCGAGTTCCTAACGCTGCTCGGTCCGAGCGGCTGCGGAAAGACGACGACGCTGAGGATTATAGCGGGCCTTGAAAGGCCGGACACCGGAAAGGTTCTTTTCAGCGGGAGGGACGTCACCGAGCTGAGGCCCTACGAGAGGAACATAGGCATAGTCTTTCAGGACTACGCCCTCTTTCCCCACATGACGGTCTTCAAGAACATAGCCTTTGGACTTGAGATGAGGGGACTTCCAAAGGAGGAGATACGGAGGAAGGTTGAGTGGGCGCTCGAACTCGTTGGTCTCTCGGGCTTTGAAAACAGGTACCCGGAACAGCTCTCCGGCGGACAGCAACAGAGGGTTGCACTCGCGAGGGCTTTGGTTATTGAGCCGGAAGTTCTGCTCCTCGACGAACCGCTCAGCAACCTCGACGCGAAGATAAGGGAGCGCCTCCGCTCCGAGATAAGGCGGATTCAGCGGGAGCTTGGAATAACGACGATTTACGTTACCCACGACCAGGAGGAGGCTATGGCGATAAGCGACAGGATAGCAGTGATGAACGTCGGCAGAATCGAGCAGGTGGGAGAACCTCTGGAACTCTACTACCGGCCGAGGACGGAGTTCGTGGCGCGCTTCCTCGGAACGAGCAACATAGTCGAGCTTGAGGCCCAAAACGGGGTCGCAAAGCTTGGGAACCTCGAGTTCAATGTGGGGGTAGACGGAAAGGTCCGGGTCTTCTTCAGGCCGGAGAGCGTTGTCGTGGTGAAGGGAAGTGATGCAAAGGTTATAGACTACGAGCTTCTCCCTGGCAGAATTAGACTGAAACTCGACGTCGAGGGGGTTGAAATAATCTCGGAGAGACTTCTCAGCGAGCTACCCTTCGAGCCGAAGTCGGTTCCCGAAAGGGTGGGCCTGCGCGTGCTCTCGTACTCCATCCTCGAGCCGTTTAAATGACAGCAGGTAAAGGAAATCGCGTGGATTCCTCACTCCTCCAGCTTTTCCTTGAGGAACTGCTTGAGGACGTAGGGACACTGCTCCTGGATGAACTTCGCGAACTCCTTCATCCTCTTAACGGTAATCTCGCTGACGTAGTGCTCGAACTGGCAGGCGTCGTGCTCAGCTATCTCCGGTGGGATTCCGAGTATGTCCACGAAGAACTTCGTGAGGAATACGTGCTTTGAATACGTCTCCTCCGCTATCTTTCTTCCCTTCTCAGTCAGGAGAATCCTGTCGTACTTCTCGTACTCGACAAGACCCTTCTCGGCGAGCTTTTTGAGTGCATCAACCACGCTCGGCGGCTTAACGTTCATTATCTTTGCTATGTCCTTGACGCGGATAACCCCCTTGTTCCTGTAGAGTATGTACATTGCCTCGAGGTACTCCTCCTCCCTCTTGCTGACCTGCACGGCCCTCACCGGGTTAGGTTCGCCAAAAACCTTTAAGTAGTTTTCCCAAAACTTAAAAGTTTTAGGGAAATCCGGTATCGGTGGTGAGAATGGCGCTCTACTTCATAGGTCTCGGACTCTACGATGAGAAGGACATAACGCTAAAGGGCCTCGAAACGGCCAGAAAGTGCGAGAAGGTCTTCGCGGAGTTCTACACCTCGCTCCTAGCGGGGACGACGATAGACAAAGTGGAGGAACTCATAGGCAAGCCGATAGTCAGGTTAAACAGGGAGGACGTTGAGCTCAACTTCGAGAAAACCGTCCTCCCTGAGGCGAAGGAGAAGGACGTCGCGTTTCTCACCGCCGGAGACCCGATGGTGGCGACGACCCACTCCGACTTGAGAATCCGGGCGAAGAAGGCCGGCGTTGAGAGCTACGTGATTCACGCCCCGAGCATCTACTCCGCGGTGGCCGTAACCGGGCTTCAGATTTACAAGTTCGGAAAGAGCGCCACAGTTGCATATCCTGAGAGGAACTGGTTCCCGACGAGCCACTACGACGTAATCAGGGAAAACCGGGAGCGCGGTTTGCACACGCTTCTCTTCCTCGACATAAAGGCCGAGCGGAACCGCTACATGACGGCGAACGAGGCGATGGAGATACTCCTACAGGTAGAGGAGATGAAGAGGGAAGGCGTTTTCACGCCCGAAACCCTCGTCGTGGTTCTGGCAAGGGCCGGCTCGCTGAACCCGACGATAAAGGCGGGCTACGTCAAAGACATGATTAACGAGGACTTTGGAAGGCAACCCCACGTTCTCATCGTGCCCGGGAGGCTCCACATCGTTGAGGCGGAGTATCTGGTGGAGTTCGCGGGTGCGCCCGAGGAGATTCTGGAGGAGGTTTAGCGAAAGCTTTATATTTTCGCCCGCTCTCCATACTCCGGGCGGGCCCGTGGTCTAGACTGGTTATGACGCCGCCCTCACACGGCGGAGGTCCGGGGTTCAAACCCCCGCGGGCCCACCATTGAAACTTTGCCTTCGCAAAGTTTCATCAAAGTTGGTAGCTCCTTCTGGAAGGCTAAATTTTGAGTGAATTTTCCAATTGAACTGTCGTTTTGAGTGTAAGAACTTCTCCAATTGCTCCCTTTGCAGAGGTCTACTTTTAGAATCGGCACCCGAAGGGCGTCAAAAGAAGAATAAACCCTTTTGTATGGGTTGTTCTGGGTTTCTACTTGAGCCTTTGGAGGGAAGCTACTAACTTTTGGTGAAGCTTTTGGAAAAAAAGCTTCTTCGCAGCCTTTCTCAAAGGCTGTTGTAAAGTTTGTTCGCCTGCGCGACGTCGAGCTTTGCTCGACGCGAGGGACAACAGTCCCGCAGAGTTTGACTAAATCTATGACTCATTTCATGCTCTTAACATGGAGTTTGATAAGAAAAAGCTGGAGAATGCTTTGAAGCTTACCCCTGAATTCTACCACATCAAAGGTGAGTTTTGGAAGGGTTTGATTAAAAAGCTCGATTACATTTTTCTTTGAAAGCCTCGCCCTTCAGGGCGGGGAGGAGGTCAGATCGGCAATTCTACCAACTACTTCATACCCAAGAACTCACGCCCTAACTGGGAGGGATGATAGAAAGGAATTGAAGAACCGAGTCAAATGCTCTCTTTGTAGTTTATGCATTCCCTCCAGAGAAAGGTTTATAAGTCAACCCCTTCAACGCCCAGCGGTGATTAAAAACCACCTTTCTTGGAGGTGTTCGCAGTGGAGATGAAGTTCGAGATACCCGTATGCACCTCATGCGGAAAGGAGATAACCCCAAGGGAGCACGCCACCCACTTCGTCTGCCCGAACTGTGGCGAGGCGATAATCTGGCGCTGCGAATCCTGCAGGGTTCTAAGCATGCCCTACAAGTGCCCCAAGTGCGGATGGGAGGGGCCGTGAACCAGGAGGTGAAAAAAGATGAGCGACTACAACATGGTTGCGGTTGTTAAGGTCATGCCGACCGACCCCGAGGTCAACCTCGACGAGCTCGAGGCCAAGCTCAAGGAGGCTCTTCCTGAGAAGTTCGGCCTGGCAAAGGTTGAGCGCGAGCCCATAGCCTTTGGTCTCGTCGCCCTCAAGTTCTACGTCCTTGCCAAGGACGAGGAGGGCTACGACCTGGAGCAGGTTCTCGAGGCCTTCAGACAGGTTGAGAACGTCGAATCGGCCGAGGTCGAGACAATTTCGAGGATTTGAGGGCTTCGCCCTCTTCGTCTGCTTCTTAAACCTTCTTGCCCTTCTATTGGTGTACCAAACATAACATCTCGAATTCATGGATTCTGAACTCGTATGCAACGGACAGATTTAGAGAAGAACAGAGGGCTCAAAGCCCCAAGCTCAGGCTCAGCTTCGGCCTCTTCCACTCGTCGAGTATCGAGCGGAGCTCCTCGTTTTCCACCTTCGCGTATAGCTCGTCGAAGCGCTTCTTTGCTTCGTCGTCTCCGGCGCGCCAGCGCGCCAGCTCTCCAATGGCTCTGAAGAAGTACGCCGTATCGTCCTCGAAGAGCTCGGCAAAGGCCTCCATGTTCCTCGCTATCGTGTCGTAGGCGTTCTCGTTGAACAGCCCCTCGATGAAGTCAACTAGCGTGTCGAAGACGACGCCGAATATATCATCACTCACGTTAATTGCCTTGAGCAGGGCCTCGCGGAGGGCCTTGAAGGCCCTATCATAGTCTTCCCTGCCCGCATGAATCTCGGCCTCGACAAGCTTGGCGTTTATCTCAATCTCGTCGTCGCGCGGGTTCCTGAGGACTTCCTCAATCAGTGCCTCGGCGGTATCGTAGTTCCCGAGCTCGTAGTGGAAATGGGCTAAGTCGAGCAGGCTTATGAGCCCGTTCTTCTCATCGCCGATGCGCTCGAATATCTCTCTCGCACGCTCCATCAGCTCTATGGCCCTCTCGCTCTCGCCAAGTTCGTCGTAGTTCACCGCGAGGTTCGCCAATGTCAGCGCTATCTCCCTGTCGTTCTTCAGGACGTTCTCCTCGTGCTCAAGGAGTTTCTGGTACGTCTCTATAGCCTTTTCAGGCATTCCGAAGTGCTCGTAGGCATCGGCGAGGTAGTAGAGCGCCGTCGCGTACTCCTCCGGGTCGTCCTTCTTCCCCTCAACGACCCGCTTGTAGAGCTCTATCGCGCTCTCGACGTCGTCGAGGTGAGCGTAAACGTGCCCAATCTCGTGGAGCAGGTCGTAGGGGTCGTCGCACTGAACGGCAACTTCTCCAAGCCTCTTGAGCTCTTCTCTAAGCTCCTCCTCGCTTTCTATCGCATCAATGTAATCGTCAAAGAGCTCCAAAAGCTTCTCGCAGTCCTTCCTGCTCAAAGCCTTCTCCCACTCTTCCTTGAGGTTCATTTCACATCACCGCCCTTCGGTTGGCAGGACGGGTTAAAAACGTATGGTGTGCCCAGGTCTGGAGGTGGTGGAGACCAACTAAAATCGTCAACTACATCTTGAACATGCGTCAATTCATTGTCGCTCTCACTTATTTTTTCACATCATATTGTCATTTTGCCTGTCAGCTATCGGTATGACTCACAATTTTATTGATATTCTGTCGTACATTTTTCAGAAAGTTGGTCAGAGTGTCCACATGTTCAAGGGGAAGTGTTATAGGGGTCATGCCTTGAGGAGAACCTGGATAATTTATCCAGGTGGTTTGTATGGAAACCGTGAGGGGAAAGGATATCATCCAAGAGTACGCCGGCTGGAGCAGTCTGGACGTCCTCGAAAATGCGAACCGCTATCCCGGTCCAACCGGCTTCTTCGCCTACGTTATGGAGGAAGCTCTAAAGGAGAGCATCTCGCTGGTTCCGAAGGAGGGCAGGGAGGCGCACTTCTCTGGAGACATTTACATCCACAAGCTCCCCTACAGCCTCTACATCCCCTACTGCACCGGCCACAGCACCGCGAGGCTACTCGAAAAGGGCCTCAAGACGCCGACGATTGTTTCCCGGCCGGCTAGGCACTTCGACACCTACGTCGACCACATAGCGAACTACCTCATAACGATGCAGCACTACTTCAGCGGTGCCCAGGCTTTGAGCTCGGTCGAGTGGTACGCGGGGCCCTTCATCAGGAAAGAAAGCCTGGACAGACGTAAAATCAGGCAACAGATTCAGAGGCTGGTTTACAACCTCAACTACCCGAGCAGGGTGGGAATGCAGACTCCATTCACCAACTTCACCGTAACGCTCGACGCTCCCAAAAAGATGCTCGAGGGCGACCACGCGGTTTACGCTGGAGAGAAGGTCGAACCGCTCGGCGAGTACGAGAGGGAAGCCAAAGAGTTCTTCATGGCCTTAACCGAGGTTCTCCGCGAGGGGGACGCGCTCGGCCAGCCCTTCACCTTCCCGATTCCGACGCTGATGGTCACTGCCAAGATGCTCTGGGACGACCCTGAGATATTTGAGGCGGTCTTTGGAACGGCGTCTAAGCGCGGGAGCTTCTACTGGCTGAACACGAACGTCGTTGACCCTGATGCGAGCTACGCGATGTGCTGCAGGATTGCCATCGACAAGACCGAGATGGCCTTTGCCTTCGGCGTCTCGGGAAAGAGCGCCGAGGAGGAAGCGCTGGAGAGGCTTGAAAGGGGGCGCTTCGGCGGACTCTGGGCGATGCCCGACGTCACCGGCTCGGTGAACGTTACGACCGTGAACCTCCCGAGGCTCGCCCTTAAGGCCGGAGGAGACGACGATAAGTTCTGGGAGGAGTACGAGAGGGTTCTCGAGGTCGTGAGGAGAACAACGGACTGGTTCAGGGAGCGCTACGTGAGGCTTATCACGGCTTACCGGCACATGTACAGCATGATTCACCTCTACCTTGAGGAGTTTCCGAGCAGTCACTTCAACACCGTCGGAATCCTCGGCCTTCCGGAAGCTGCCTCGATTTACCTCAACGAGCCGAAGCTCTGGGAGGAGGGAACGAGAAAGGACTGGCTGAAAGCTGCGGAGCTGATGAAGGAGATGGTGGAGTTCGCGACTGCCAAAGCGAGGGAGTGGATGAAGGAAACCGGAACGCCCTGGAACGTGGAAGAGGTTCCCGGTGAGAGCGCCGCGGCGAAGCTCGCCATAAAGGACCTCCGCGAGTTCTCGGAGCTGAAAGAGTACCTCAGCGACCCGGAGAACCCCATTTACTCGACCAGCGTGGCGCCCTACTACGGTTCCCTGGAGCTGGCCGACAGAATACGGATTGAGGAGAAGGTCCAGAGGAGCTTCACAGGTGGGGTGATGATGCACATCTTCCTCGGCGAAGAGCCGGACCCCGAAGCCCTTGCGAAGCTCACTAAGAGGCTCATGAGAACGGAGCTCGTCTACTGGAGCTACACTCCCGCAATAACCGTCTGCAACGCCTGCGGTTACTCAACTACCGGCCTGCACACCCACTGCCCGCGCTGCGGGAGCGAGAACGTCGAGATATGGAGCAGAATAATCGGCTACTACAGACCGCTCAAGAACTGGAACCCCTTCAGGAAGAAGGAGTTCTGGACGAGGAGGCACTACTCTCCCTGATTTCTTTTCTGGGGGTGTTTCTATGCTCACGAGCGGGTGGAAGAGCGTCAGCATGGTCGACGTTCACGGGAAGGTTACCTTCACGCTCTGGCTCTGCGGATGCAACCTCAGGTGCCCCTTCTGCCACAACTGGCGCATAGCGGAAGGCCTCGACTGCTTCCCCCTCGATAGAAAAGCCCTCCTCGACGAGCTCGAGGCGAGCGCGTTTCTCATTGACTACTTCCACGTTACGGGTGGAGAACCGCTGATGCAGTGGAGAGAGCTAAGCTCGCTCTTCGCGGAGGTTAAGCTTCTCGGTGTTCCGATAAGCCTCAACACAAACCTAACCCTCGTCGGACCCCTTAAAAAGCTCCTGAAGGCTGACCTGGTGGACCATATAGCGACCGACCTCAAGGCTCCTCCGGCACTGTACGGTCTTCCCGAAAGGCCCGCGGAAAAGCTCTGGAGGCTCTTCCTGAAGGGCCTTGAGATTGTTTCGGACTACGGAGTTCCGCTCGAACTCAGAATTCCTGTGGCGAAGGGCTTTGACGCGTGGCCGTACATAGAGGAGGGCCTGCGGAGGATTGAAACGGACTTCTACGTTGTCCTGAACCCGCTCGTAGGAAGGCCCCTAACGAACCCCCGGGACGAGAGCTGGTGCTCAGAACACTGCTGGCCGGAGGAGGAGGTTGAAGCACTCAGGGAGAAGCTTGAGGAACTTGGCATTAAGGTTCACGTGAACCACTTTGGTTGAAAACCTTCGGTTTTAAAAAGTGTTAAAAATTGCCTCTTTCTCTCGAATTTTGTATTACCAAATCTAAAATTAGTGGCACGAAGGTGGTGAAGGTGAGCCTCCGGAGGGCCTTCCTCGGCCTTTTGCTGATGAGCGTGATGCTTTTGGCCGTTGCAGGAAGCGGGTGCATAGGAACCGCCTCCCAAACCTCGTCCCCAACCTCAACAGCCAAGTCCCCCACCATAACGGCAACCCCCAAGTACCCGGTAAAAATCACCGACTTCTCCGGAAGGGTGGTAACAATAAAGAGTCCCCCCAAGAGGGTGATAGTCCTGTCGGGCTACTGGGCGGAGATAATGACCATTCTCGGCGTCCAGAATACGATAGTGGGGATAGGAAAGTACGTCCGCTACGACCCGTACGTGCCGAAGTTGGTCAGGGACAAGCCCGTCGTCGGGAGCAACTTCGAGGGCCTGAACTGGGAGACCGTGGTCTCTCTGAAACCCGACCTGATAATAATGGACTGGTACGGGGGCAAATACGCGGACGGCCAGACCCTTAAAAAGGCCGAAGAGCTGGGGATACCGGTTATAGCCCTGAGCGCCAAGAGCGTGGGAGACAACATAAGGGTCGTCGAGATACTCGGAAAGGTCTTCGGAAAGGAGGAAAAGGCCAACGAACTCGCGAACTGGATGAGTGAGAAACTCGACAACGTGAAGAAGATTGCCTCTGGAATAAAGGACAGGAAAAACGTCCTCATGATAAACGCCCCGACCGACTTCAGCAAGCCGATAACCGTCTTCGCCAAGGGCAGTGCGTGGGCGAGCATAATCGACCTCGTCGGCGCAAACAACCTGGCCTACGAGAAGAATTTCAGCACCCCGTGGCCTCAGCTTGACCTCGAGAAGATAATCTCCTACTGGGGAAACGAGACCGACGTTCTGATAGTGGTGTCGTTCAGCAACAGCACCCTCCAGAAGGCCATCCAGGAGATAAAGACAGACCCGAGGTGGAGGGCGATTAAGGCCGTTCGTGAAGGCCACGTTTACGGCGTACTCGCGGGTTCAGAGGGCTTCCTCGACTGGGGGCCGCGCATCATAGTCGGCATCTACCAGATAGGGGACATAATATACCCCAACTACTACCCCGACTGGAGAACAGTCGCGAAGGAACTGCTCGAGAAGTTCTACGGGATGAAGTACAACTCCTAGCCCTGACGGGGGGCCTGACGTGAAGCTAAAATTCAGGAACCTCCTCTTTGTTTTTCTGCTCGTTTCCCCCCTCTTTTCTCTCATGGTCGGGCTGTGCGTTGGAACGTACCGGATTCCTCCGTCTCTCGTCGTTAAGATGCTCGGAACGGCGGTCTGCGGAAGGCTTCTGCAGGTTGTTCACTGGGCAACGCTCGGCAAGGTAAGCATAGACCTGAACACGGGCTATCCCTACGTCCCGAGGGTCATACTGTTCGACATAAGACTGCCCAGGGTTCTGCTGGCGATGGCGGTCGGTTCCGCCCTGTCCGTATCCGGCGCGGTTCTCCAAGCAATCTTCCGCAACCCACTGGTTAACAGCTACATACTCGGGATTTCCTCGGGAGCCGCGTTCGGGGCGGCGCTCGCGATTGGACTGTCCCTGTCCCTTGGGGTAACGCCCCTGGCTTTCATCTTCGCTCTCATCGCGGTTCTGCTGACGGTTTCCCTGGCCAGAATAGGCGGCCGCGTTACCCCAATAACGCTGGTTCTGGCTGGTATAATAGTCAACGCCTTCTTCTCGGCTTTAACTTCCCTCATGCAGTTTTTGATGAACAAGGAGCAGCTGGCCAGCATAGTTTACTGGCTGATGGGGAGCTTCGCCAACACGGACTGGAAGGCCGTGGAAGTTGCCCTCCCCGTGGTTCTTGTCGGGTGTGCCGCCGTCTACGCGATGCGCTGGCAGCTCAACGTTCTGTCCTTCGGTGAGGAGGCCAAGCTCGTCGGCATCGAAAGCGAGAAGCTGAAGACGGCCTTCATAGTGATAGTCTCAATGATTACGGCCGTCTCGGTGGCGTTCTGCGGAGTCATAGGGTGGGTCGGACTCATGGTTCCCCACCTCGTCAGGATGGCCTTCGGTCCGGACCACAGAACGCTTATTCCCCTGACGATAACCGTCGGCGCATCCTTCCTGGTTCTGGCGGACACGCTTGCGAGGTCGGTCACAACCTGCGAGATACCAATCGGGATAATCACGACCCTTCTGGGGGTTCCCTTCTTCGCCTACCTCCTCAGGAAGACGGGGGGTGGGTGGGGTGCTTGAAATCAGGGGGCTGTCCTTCAGCTACGCAAACTTCTCGGTTGAGGACGTTAACCTGACGGTCGGTGAGGGGGAGCTGGTAACTCTCCTCGGCCCCAACGGAAGCGGCAAAACGACAATACTCAAGGCGATTTACGGACTGCTCAAACCCACGGAAAGGTGCGTCTACATAGATGGAAAGGATTTCCACGGGCTGTCCTTCAGGGAGAGGGCCAAGCTGGTCGGCTACGTGCCCCAGTCCCACTCGCCTCCTTTTCCGTATCGGGTGATAGACGTCGTCGTTACGGGCGTTGCCTCCCAGCTCTCGCCCTGGGAAAGTCCGGGGAAGGAGCACTACGAAAGGGCGCTCGAGAAGCTCCGCCTCCTCGGCCTCGAGCACCTGAAGGACAGACCGTACACGCAGCTGAGCGGGGGGCAGATGCAACTCGTCCTGATAGCGAGGGCGCTCGTTCAGGAACCCACGGTTCTCCTCCTCGACGAGCCAACGGCCCACCTCGACTTCAGGAATCAGGCCCTGGTTCTGGGAATCGTGAGAAGGCTCGCCAGGGAGGAGAACATCTCGGCGTTAATAACACTCCACGACCCCAATCTGGCCTCCCTCTACTCCGACAGGATAGCCCTGGTAAAAGACGGCAGGATTAAAGCCGTTGGAAAACCCGAGGAGGTTCTGGGGGAGGAAACCCTGGCGGAGGTTTACGGCATCCCAGTTCGCGTTCTCGAGTTCGAGGGCATGAAGCTGATACTTCCCGAGAAGGAGGTGCCCGAATGATATGCGTGATACTTGGCTATGGTGCGAGACCGCTCCCGCTCGTCAAGCGAGTTGCTAAAGAGGAAGGCCTAGAGTGCGCGGTTCTGACCGACCAGAACTGCGGAAAAGAGCTTGAAAAGATTGAGAGCGCTAAGGTCGTGTTCGTCTACGCCCACGAACTCCCCGATGAGGTCGAGGAACTCCTGAGGAAGAGCGAAGCCAAGGTAATCGCCTGCGGGGGACTGGAGGGCTTATCAAACGTTCCAGAGGAGGTCGTTGTTAAGGCGAAGAGCTACTACGTCCTAGGAGGCGAGAGGAACCTCAGAAACCTGCTGAGGTTTCTGGCCAGCCTCGCCGGAGCGAACGTTGACTACGAGGAACCCCGGGAAGTTCCAATGCACGGGATATACCACCCCAGATTCGGACTCTTTGAGAGCCTTGAGGATTTCCTGAAGGTCTACAAGAGAAGACCCCTGGTCGGGATACTGTTCTGGAGGAGCGCCTGGCTTTACCACGACTTCACAATCATAGAGGAGGTAATAGATACCCTCGAAAGGGAGGGACTGGGCGTAATCCCGGTCTTCACCTACGGGAAGGACTCAAGGACGGGACTCGGGACCGACATAACCGAAACAACTGAGCGGTTCTTCACGGAGGACGGAAAGCCGGTAATCGAGGCCCTCATCAGTTTAATATCCTTCGGAACCGTCGAGCTGAAGAACCTGACCAGGCTCAACGTTCCGGTGTTCAGCCCGATACGGTCGTACTACCAGTCGGTGGAGGAATGGAGGAACAGCGAGCTGGGAGTTGACTACATGACCCAGGTTTACGGGGTCATACTCCCCGAGATAGCGGGCGCGATTGAACCCATCTTCATCGGCGGGACGAGGAACGATGGGGGCTACAAGAGGGGCGAGCCTTACGGGGTGCACGCCGAATACCTGGCCAAGAGGGTGAAGAGGTGGGTGGAACTCAGGAGGAAGCCAAAGAAGGACGTCAGGATAGCGATTGTCCTGATAAACCCCCCGTGCAAAGGGCTTGAGGCGAACGTTGCGGTTGGACTCGGCCTAGACGTTCCCGAGAGCGTTGTCAGACTCCTGAGAAAGCTCAAGGAGCTCGGCTACAACGTTGGCGAAGACCTGCCCGAGAGCGGTGAGGAACTCATAAGGATGATTCTCGAGAGGAAGGCTATAAGCGAGTTCAGGTGGACGAGCGTTGAGGATATAGTAGCCAGCGGAGGGGCATTAGACTTCGTCGGCCTCGAGGATTACCTCGAGTGGTTCAGCGAACTTCCCGAAGACCTCAGGGAGAAAATAATCAGGGACTGGGGAAGGCCTGAGGAAGTCCTCTCGGGAGAGTTTCAGAAGGGGCTGAAGGGCATCGAGAGGTTCACAAGAGCCCTCGTCGGAATGGTCTACGAGGGTAAGTTCGTGGTTCCGGGCCTGAGGTTCGGGAACGTCCTCATAACCCCCCAGCCGAAGTTCGGCTGTGCCGGTCCGAGATGCGATGGAAAGGTCTGCAGGATTCTCCACGACCCGAACGTCGTCCCGCCTCACCAGTGGTGGGCGGTCTACAGGTGGATAACCCGGAAGTTCAAGGCAGACGTGGTCGTTCACTTCGGAACGCACGGCTACCTAGAGTTCAGACCCGGCAAGGGCGTTGGCCTGTCGCCCTCGTGCGTTCCGGAAGCGACGATAGACGACGTTCCCCATGTCTACGTCTACGCCGTCTCAAACCCGATGGAGGGCGTAATCGCAAAGAGGAGGGGCTACGCCCTTCTTGTGGACCACCTGTACC
>NZ_JAMONU010000075.1 GCF_027066465.1 Thermococcus sp. | reverse complement strand
AAGGCCAAAACCTCGTAGCCGACTCCCTTGCTCGCGAGTAGAGCTGAGAGTTTAGCTTCTTCGTAGGGGTCGAACCTGTCGGTCGTTCTTATGCCGTGTTCCTTCGCAAGGCTCTGAAGGCTTCTCCCCTCACCGGGCCTTCCCGTTACCTGAACGAGCTTTGTGCCCGGCGGGAGTGCGCGGAGGAACTTTCTAAGGTCGTCGCCGAGTTCAGTAACGCTGTCTATCGCAACTATATCCGGCCTCTTTGCCCTGATGAAGCGGATTAAGCGATAGAGTGTAAACTCACCCTTTCGCTCGAGCTTTCCGTTGTACCAGCTCACGACCGCAAAGCGCTTCGGGTTCTCGCCGATGACGTCAAGGCCGATGATTAGAATGAGCACCACCCTCCCAACCGGGGGTTCCTCACGCTCATAGTTCTCGAGACCCTTTAAAAACCTCACCAAAACCGTTATTTATCTCATCACGTTATACCAACTACCGGGGTGAAACCTTGAAGGTCAGGATAGTCTTTGACAAAAGGTACGACATCCTTAACGGCCTCTACGCCGTAAAGGTGCGGGAGCTTGAGTTCGACGAGGAGCTTGCGAAGGTCTTGGAAGGGGTAGAGCCGAAGATACGCATTGGGAGCGAGGAAATCAGCCTGAGCGAGCTTAAGGGCAGGACGTTCACGGCAAAGACGAGGGATGACGCCGAGAAAATAATGAGCGAGGTAAGGGGCGCCCTCATCGAAACCCTCGGTTCGCTTATAGCCCGCTTCAGGGAGGCCCAGAGCTTCAACGGCTCTGTGGTTTACGAGATTGACTTCAACGAGCTATTCAAGGAGTAGCTCCAGGGCCCTTCTTATTGCTTTATTTATCGTCTCCTGCGCCATCGACGGCCTCGGCTTCTCAAGGGCCTGGGCATGGCTGAAGGGCACATGGACAAAACCGGCTTTCGCTTCCATTCCAGAGACGGCTATCGTGTGCAGGGCCGTGAACATCGCGGTGTTGCAGACGTAGGTTCCGGCGGTGTTGGAAACGCCGGCCGGGATTCCGGCCTTCCTCAGGGCCTTTACAACGGCCTTTATCGGTATAGTGGCGAAGTATGCATCTGGAGCACCCTCGAAGACCGGCTCGTCCTCCGGCTTAAAGCCGTCGTTGTCCGGCATCGTGGAATCCATTACGTTTATCGCAACCCTCTCCACCGTTACGTTCGGCCTTCCGCCGGCCTGGCCGGTCAAGAGGACTATATCGGGCCCCTCCTTGGTGATTAGCCGGGGCAAAATTTCCCGAACCCTCTTGAACGAAACCGGTAGCTGGACCTTCAGGAGCGTTGCTCCGTTGAGTTCCTCGGGAAGCGCCTTAACGGCTTCCCACGATGGGTTTATCTCCTCACCGCCGAAGGGCTCGAAGCCGGTAATCAGGACCTTCATGGGACCACCGGAAAAGGGTAGGTTTTTAGGGTTTAAAAGCTACTCCGGACGGGGGTGGGGATGAGGTACGACGTCCTAATCATTGGAGGCGGCCCCGTTGGCAATTATCTCGCTAACCTTCTCGCGAAGGACTACAGCGTCGCCGTCGTCGAGAGAAAGAACTCCTTCGGGGGGAAGGCCTGCACCGGCATAATCGGGGCTGAGAACTACGAGAGGCTCGGACTGCCGAAAAAAGCCGTCCTGAACGAGCTCTACGGGGCAACTTTCTACTCGCGAATCCAGAGCTTTTCGATTGGAAGGAGGAACCCCCAGGCTTACCTCGTTGACAGGAAGACGCTTGAGCGGGAGCTCGCGAAGAGGGCTATAAAGCGAGGCGCCGATTACCTGATGAGCACGACCTTTAAGGGTTTCAAAAACGGGAAAGCTATTCTCCAGCACCTCGGGGAGACGCTCGAAGTGAAGGCTGACTTTTACGTCGGGGCCGACGGCGTGAACAGCACGGTGGCGAAGGTGATGGGAGCTAAGACGAAGGCCGAGTTCCTCAGCGGTTACGAGGTTGAGGTTCTTGGCGAGTTTGAAAGGAAAAACGTCGAGGTCTGGGTGAACAAGGAGATAACGCCCGACTTCTTCGCGTGGGTCGCTCCAATAGACGGCGAAACTGCCAGAGTTGGAACCTTCGGGAGCATAGAGGCCCTGAGCAGGTTTTTACGGCTCAGAAGGTTAGAACCCACGAGGATTCTCGAGTTCAAGGCCGGAACCGTCGGCTTCGGCTGGAGAAAGCCCTGGGTGCGGGGCAACGTGGCACTCGTCGGTGATTCCGCCCTTCAGATAAAACCGACCACCGCTGGAGGGATAGTCTACGGGATGCTCTGCGCCGAGGGCCTGAGGAAGGCCTTACTTGAGGGCAGGCCCGAGAACTACTGGAACTACTGCTCGTGGGTGAGGAGGCAGGTAAGCTTTGGCCTCAGGTTCAGGAAGCTCTTCCTAAGTCTCAGCCAAGACGCCATAGAGAGAATCTTCGAGGTCCTGGGGAGTGAAGAGGCGAGGGAGGTAATAGAAACCCAGGCGGACTTCGATGACCACCTGAGGACGGCCAAGGCAATACTCAAGAGGCCCAAGCTCCTCGCAAAGCTCATAAAGGTCAGCCCGAGCCTGATTAGGGCGTTGCTGTGAGGTGGGAGCATGAGGTGGAAGATGGGCCTTCAGGAGGAGTACCTAAAGGCGATAGCCGAGGGCAGGAAGAAGGTGGAAGGTCGCCTGTACGACGAGAAGAGGCAGGCCATAAAGC
>NZ_JAMONU010000074.1 GCF_027066465.1 Thermococcus sp. | reverse complement strand
CGAAGGTTCTCGAGGGCATAAAGAAGGTCACCAAAGGAAAGGCCTACATAAACGTCCGCGAGCCGAGCAAAGAGGAAATCGAGGAGATTCCGATTAAGCTCAAGAACCCCGGCTGGGCGAGACCCTTCGAGATGCTCACCGAGATGTACGGCGTTCCGAGGTATGACGAGATAGACCCGACGCCGATAATAGCCTTCACGTACTCGTTCTTCTTCGGCTTCATGCTCACGGACTTCTTCTACGGTCTCATCGTCGGCATCGTCGCGGCACTGCTCGTCAAGGGCCACAAGAAGTTCAACGACGGAACCTACAAGTTCGCCTACACCCTCCTGATAAGCTCGTTCTTTACGATGTTCATGGGAATCCTGTTCGGCAGCTACTTCGGCAACGCCGGTGACATAGTCCTTCAGTACATCACGGGCAACCCCAACGCGCACTTCTGGCGCATAGCCGATTCCCTCAAAGACCCGATGTTCGTGCTGACGCTCGCCCTTGCGATAGGCCTGGCACACCTGTTCACGGGCTACACCATAGGTTTCATAGTCAAGTGGAAGAACGGCGACGCCAAGGGGGCTGTGCTCGAGCAGCTTCCCTGGATGCTGATAATACTCGCCATAGCCCTCTTTGCAACCAAGAAAGCTTCGCTGATGCTCCCGGCCAAGGCGCTCTTCGGAATCGGCATAGTCCTCTTTGCAATAGGTGAGATAGTCGCCAACGGCGGACTCGCGGCCCTGATGATAATCTCGGACTTCTTCGGCTTCGTGGGAACGTGGCTCAGCTACGCAAGGCTTATGGCCCTCGCACTGGCAACCAGCGGAATAGCGATGGTCGTCAACGTTTTGGCGGGAATGGTCTGGGGAATCAAGATAAGCGTCGTCCCGCTGGGGATAATAATCGGCATCATAGTCTTCATCGGCGGTCAGCTGTTTTCGACCGCCATAAACGCCCTCGGAGCGTTCGTCCACTCGCTCCGTCTCCAGTATGTTGAGTTCTTCGGAACCTTTTACTCGGGTGAGGGCAGGCCCTTCACCCCCTTCAAGTCCAAGAGGGAAGTTTCGAAGCTTGAATTGAAGCTGGAAAGCTGATGGAGGTGTTGGAGAAATGGACCCGATAGTTTACGTCGCCCTTGGTGCGGCGCTCGCGAGCGGAATTGCGGGTGCCGCCTCGGCCTTTGGTGTCGGCGTTGCAGGTGCTGCAGCCGCAGGAGTCGTCGCGGAGGACGAGAAGAACTTCAAGAACGCGCTGATACTCGAAGGTCTGCCGATGACCCAGAGTATCTACGGTCTCATTACGCTGTTCCTCATCCTGCTCAGCGCGGGCATCATAGGCGGCGGCTTCAAGTTCGCCGAGCCGACGACCCAGAACATCGTTAAGAGCGCCATACTCTTCGGTGCCGGCCTCACCGTCGGCCTCACCGGACTCTCAGCCATACCGCAGGGTATCATCGCGAGCGCTGGAATAGGTGCCGTTGCCAAGAACCCGAAGACCTTCACCCAGGGCATCATCTTCGCCGCCATGGCCGAGACCATGGCCATCTTCGGTCTCGTTGGCGCGCTCATCATGATTGCCACCGGCGTCGGTCTCTGAACCCTCTCCTTTTTACAGCCTGAGGAGGATTGAAGATGGAAGGGGCTGAACTGATAATCCAGGAGATAAACAGGGAGGCCGAGCAGAAGATAAACTACATACTCAGCGAGGCCCAGAAGGAGGCCGAGAAGCTCAAGGAGGAAGCAAAGAAGAGGGCCGAGGCCAAGGCCGAGTGGATACTCCGAAAGGCCAAGACCCAGGCCGAGATAGAGAAGCAGAGGATAATAGCCAACGCCCGCCTCGAGGTAAGAAAGAGGAAGCTCGCCGTTCAGGAGGAGCTTATAAAGGATGTTTTGAGGCAACTCCGGGAAAGGCTCTCCAGCCTTCCGGAGGAGGAGTACTATCCGATGCTAATAGACCTAACCGTTGAGGGACTCGCCGAACTCGGGATTGGCGAGGCCGTCGTCCGCTCAAACGCGAAAACTGTGAAGCTGCTTTCGGAGAGGCTGGAGGACTTCAGGAAGGCCGTCTCCGAGAAGCTCGGGAGAGACGTTGAGATAAGGCTCGGAGAGGCCGTCGATGTCATAGGGGGCGTTATAGTCGAAGCTCCGGACGGTAGCGTCAGGGTTGACAACACGTTTGAGGCCAGAATGGAGAGGTTCGAAAGCGAGCTTAGAGCGACCATCGCCAAGGCTCTCTTCGGGTGATTGAGATGGAGCCAGTGACGGGAATACTGAACACAACGCTGGCCGTGGTCTTTACCTACGTCGCCTACAAGACGGGTTCGTACATCTACAAGTACACCCCGTATTCCTACCCGAACGCCCGAATACGTGCCATGGAAGCGAAGCTCCTCTCGGAGCAGAGGTTCAACGAACTGGCCGAGAGCAGAAGCCTGCAGAACTTCGTGGTAAACCTCGAGGACACCGAGTACAGGGACTACTTCGGGGACGTTTCAAGCTATACTCTTGAGGAGGTCGAAAAGGCCCTGGAGAGGGCGCTGGCAGGGACTTACACGCTCATGATGAAGATACTCCCGAAGCGTTCGAGGGAGTTCTTCAGGCTGCTCCTCGGGGAGTGGGACGTTAGGAACATCGCGAGCGTCGTGAAGGCCAAGCTGACGGATGAGCCTGCTGAAGATTACGTTGTTGAGATAGGAACCATGCTCCCGAAGGTCAAGGCGATGGCGGAAGCCAAAAGCCTCGAGGAGATACTCGTCGTGCTCGAGGGAACACCCTACGAAGAGCCGTTCCAGAAGCTCCTCCTTGGAGAGCTTGACGCGATGAAGTTTGAGACGGAGCTGTACAGAATGCACTACTCCAAACTGCTCGAATACGCCCTCTCCAGGAAGGGAGACGAGAGGATAATCCTCGGGGAGTTCGTCAGGCTCAAGATAGACAAGCTGAACATCCTAACCGTCCTGAGGGCCAAGAGGGCGGGACTCTCGGCTGAGGAGATAAGGCCGATGCTGATTCCGGGAGGCACCGTGAACCTCGAGCCTCTGCTCCACGTGGAAGACCTCGGAATGGCGTTGGCGGAGCTGGACTCAACGAAGTACGGGGCGGTTATCAGGGACGTGAGGGAGAGGGTTGAGGGCGACCTCAGCGTCCTTGAGAGGGCCATAGAATCCTACATATCCGAGAGAATGTCGGAGCTTGACAGGTTCTACCCGCTGAGCGTGGCAACGCCCCTAAGCTACATCCTCAAAAAGGAAGCCGAAATCCGCAGGCTCAGGGCCATAGCAAAGCTCATAGACGATGGCGTCAAGCCCGAGCGCATAAAGGAACTCTTGGGTGAGGTGGCATGAAGATAGCGGTTTTGGGGGACAGGGACACGGCACTCGGCTTCAAGCTGGCCGGCGCCCACGAGGTTTACTCCTTTGAGGATAGCCCCCTTGAAATGGAGAGGCTGAGGAACAAGCTGAAGGAGCTGGTCGAGAGGGGAGACGTGGGAATCATACTCATAACCGAGAAGTTCGCCCAGAGGGTTGAACTGCCGGACGTTACCATTCCAATCATCCTTCAGGTGCCGGACAAGTCCGGCTCAAGGTTTGGTGAAGAGGCCCTCCGCGAGATAGTCAGGAGGGCCATCGGTGTCGAGCTGAAGAGGTGAAGGGAAATGGGAAGGATAATTCGCGTAACTGGACCCCTGGTCGTTGCGGACGGCATGAAGGGAAGCAAGATGTACGAGGTCGTTCGCGTCGGTGAGATGGGTCTCATCGGAGAAATCATCCGTCTCGAAGGCGACAAGGCAGTCATCCAGGTCTACGAGGAAACCGCTGGTATAAGGCCCGGTGAACCTGTCGAGGGAACGGGTTCTTCGCTCAGCGTTGAGCTGGGTCCCGGACTGCTCACTTCGATTTACGACGGAATCCAGAGGCCCCTGACCGAACTCAGAAAGCTCAGTGGTGACTTTATAGCGAGGGGCCTTACCGCCCCGGCCCTGCCGAGGGACAAGAAGTGGCACTTCACGCCCACCGTCAAAGTCGGCGACAGGGTAACCGGCGGGGACGTCCTCGGCGTCGTTCCGGAAACGAGCATCATCGAGCACAAGGTTCTCGTTCCCCCCTGGGTTGAGGGTGAGATAGTCGAGATAGCCGAAGAGGGCGACTACACCGTCGAGGAGGTCATAGCAAAGGTCAAGAAGCCCGACGGAAGTGTAGAGGAACTGAAGATGTATCACCGCTGGCCGGTTCGCCGCAAGAGGCCCTACAGGAACAAGCTCCCGCCCGAGGTCCCGCTCATCACCGGACAGAGAACTATCGATACTTTCTTCTCGATAGCCAAGGGTGGAACTGCAGCAATTCCCGGCCCGTTCGGTTCAGGAAAGACGGTAACACAGCACCAGCTGGCGAAGTGGAGCGACGCGCAGGTCGTCGTCTACATCGGTTGCGGCGAGCGCGGAAACGAGATGACCGACGTCCTTGAGGAGTTCCCCAAGCTCAAGGACCCGAAGACCGGAAAGCCGCTCATGGAGAGAACAGTTTTGATAGCCAACACCTCGAACATGCCGGTCGCCGCTAGAGAGGCCTCAATCTACACCGGAATAACCATAGCGGAGTACTTCAGGGACATGGGCTACGACGTTGCTTTGATGGCCGACTCCACCTCAAGATGGGCGGAAGCTCTGCGTGAGATTTCCGGAAGGCTTGAGGAGATGCCAGGTGAGGAAGGCTACCCGGCATACCTCGCGAGCAAGATAGCGGAGTTCTACGAGCGTGCCGGCCGTGTTGTCACTCTCGGAAGCGAGCCGAGGGTCGGCAGCGTCTCCGTCATCGGTGCCGTTTCGCCTCCGGGTGGAGACTTCAGCGAGCCGGTTGTCCAGAACACCCTGCGTGTCGTCAAGGTCTTCTGGGCCCTCGATGCCGACCTTGCTCGTAGGAGGCACTTCCCGGCAATCAACTGGCTGAGGAGCTACTCACTCTACCTCGACTCGATACAGGACTGGTGGCACAAGAACGTTGACCCAGAGTGGAGGAAGATGCGCGACACAGCCATGGCCCTCCTCCAGAAGGAAGCTGAACTCCAGGAGATTGTCAGAATAGTCGGTCCCGATGCACTCCCGGAGAGGGAGAAGGCAATACTCATAGTTACGAGAATGCTCCGTGAGGACTACCTCCAGCAGGACGCCTTCGACGAGGTTGACACCTACTGCCCGCCGAAGAAGCAGGTCACCATGATGCGCGTAATCCTCAACTTCTACGAGAAGACCATGGAGGCGATAGACAGGGGCGTCCCCGTTGACGAGATAGCCAGACTCTCGGTCAGGGAGGAGATAGGCCGTATGAAGTTCGAGCCCGATATCGAGAAGATTAGGGCGCTCATCGATAAAACCAACGAGCAGTTTGAAGAACTCTTCAAGAAGTACGGGGCGTGATGCTCATGCCGGGAATGGAGTACTCAACCGTTAGCAAGATTTACGGACCGCTGATGATTGTCGAGGGGGTCAAGGGAGTCGCCTACGGTGAGGTCGTTGAGGTCGAGACGGAGACCGGGGAGAAGAGGAAGGGGCAGGTGCTCGAGGCCAGGGAGAACCTCGCGATAGTTCAGGTCTTCGAGGGAACGCGCGACCTCGACGTTAAAACCACGCGCGTCCGCTTCACCGGTGAGACCCTCAAGGTTCCCGTTTCAATGGACATGCTGGGAAGAATCTTCAACGGTATCGGCAAGCCCATCGACGGCGGGCCGGAGATAATCCCCGAGGACAGGAGGGACGTTCACGGTGCTCCTCTCAACCCCGTCGCGAGGGCCTATCCAAGGGACTTCATCCAGACCGGTATAAGCGCGATAGACGGCATGAACACCCTCGTTCGCGGTCAGAAGCTTCCGATATTCAGCGGTTCGGGTTTGCCGCACAACATGCTGGCTGCACAGATAGCGAGGCAGGCGAAGGTCCTCGGTGAGAAGGAGCAGTTTGCAGTGGTCTTCGCGGCTATGGGTATCACCTATGAAGAGGCCAACTTCTTCAAGAAGAGCTTCGAGGAGACAGGAGCAATAGAGAGGGCCGTCCTGTTCCTCAACCTCGCCGACGACCCGGCAATCGAGCGTATCATCACCCCGCGTATGGCCCTGACCGTTGCAGAGTATCTGGCTTTCGACTACGACATGCAGGTTCTGGTTATCCTCACGGACATGACCAACTACGCGGAAGCTTTGCGTGAGATTTCAGCGGCGAGGGAAGAGGTTCCCGGAAGGCGCGGTTATCCGGGTTACATGTACACCGATTTGGCGACAATCTACGAAAGGGCAGGCCGTGTCAGGGGCAAGAAGGGAAGCATAACCCAGATGCCAATCCTCACGATGCCCGACGACGATATTACCCACCCGATTCCAGACTTGACCGGTTACATCACCGAGGGCCAGATAGTCCTCAGCAGGGAGCTTCACAGAAGGGGCATCTACCCGCCAATCGACGTCCTTCCGAGTTTGAGCCGTCTGATGAAGGACGGTATCGGTAAGGGAAGAACCAGAGAGGACCACCCGCAGCTGGCCCAGCAGCTCTACGCGGCCTACGCCGAGGGACGCTCCCTCAGGGACCTCGTCGCCGTCGTCGGTGAGGAAGCTTTGAGCGAGACCGACAGGAAGTACCTCAAGTTCGCGGACAGGTTTGAGAGGGAGTTCGTCGCCCAGAGGTATGATGAAGACAGGAGCATCTTCGAGACCCTCGACCTCGGCTGGGAGCTCCTGGCGGAGCTTCCGGAGAGCGAGCTCAAGCGCGTCAGGAAGGAGTTCATCCTCAAGTACCACCCCAAGTACAGGAAGAGGGGCGAGTGAGCCCCCACCAGCTTTTTAGGTGGTCGAGATGGCAGAACTGCTCAACGTGAAGCCGACGCGAATGGAGCTCCTCAACCTGAAGAGGCGCATCCAGCTGGCCAAGAAGGGCCACAAGCTCCTCAAGGACAAGCAGGATGCCCTAATCATGGAGTTCTTTACAATCTACGACGAGGCGCTTGAGCTGAGGCGGGAGCTCAACCTCAAGATGGAGGAGGCCTTTGAGTCGCTTCAGCTGGCGGAGATTGACGTTGGAACGCTCCGCCTCAAGGAGATAAGCCTTTCAGTGAAGCCGAACAAAGAGGTAAAGATAAGGAAGAGGAACGTCATGGGCGTTCCCGTGCCTCTCATAGAGGCCGAGAGCTTTAAGAGAAGCGCGGGCGAGCGCGGCTACGCATTCGTTTCGAGCTCCGCTAAGGTTGACCTCGTGGCCGAGAAGTTCGAGGAGGTTCTTGACCTGGCGGTTCGCCTCGCCGAAGTTGAAGAGACCCTGAAAAGGCTCGCCAAGGAAATAGAGACCACGAAGAGGCGCGTCAACGCACTTGAGTACATAATAATCCCGCGCATGGAGGCCACCGTTAAGTTCATCAAGCAGAGGCTCGACGAGATGGAGCGCGAGAACTTCTTCAGGCTCAAGAGGGTTAAGGCCCTCATAGAGTCCCGCTCCGGCGGTTAACCTTTTATTTGACCATTTCTATTTCCATCTGGTGGTGCCATGACTGAAAAGCTCTTTTACAGGGACCCCTACCTGAGGGAAGCCAAGGCTAGGATTCTTCGGGCTGAGGAACGCGATGGTAACGTCAGGGTTCTCCTCGACAGAACGATATTCTACCCCGAAGGCGGCGGTCAGCCCTCTGACAGGGGAATGATTGAGGGAAACGGTTTCAGAGTTATCGTTGATAGGGTTCACGGAAAGGATGAAATATGGCACGAGGGGAAACTCGAGGGGAGACCGCCTCGTGAGGGCGATGAAGTGAGATTAATCCTCGACTGGGAGTGGCGCTACGAGAACATGAGGGCTCACACCGGCCAGCACATCCTCTCGGCCGTCATAAAGGGCCTCCTCGATGCCGACACCACGGGCTTCCAGATATTCCCCGAGTACAACAAGATTGAGATTGACTACCCAGGCGAGCTGAGCTGGGAGCTGATAGATGAGATTGAGAGGAAGACCAACGAAATCGTCTGGGGCGACGCCGAGGTTGAGGTCGAGGTCTACGATGAGCTTCCCGAGGAGCTATCAGCAAGGCTTAGGAAGGCAATCTCCGAGAAGGTGAGGCCCCCGATAAGGATAGTGAAAGTCGGAACAGCCGACGTTACCCCCTGCGGAGGAACCCACGTGAAGAGCACGCGCGAGATTGGTATTGTAAAGGTTCTCAACTTCTACCGCAAGAGCAGAAGGCTCTGGCGCATAGAGTTTGCCGCTGGCAACAGGGCTCTGAAGGCTCTGAACGAAATCCTCGGGGATTACTGGGGTGCGCTGGGCGAGATGCCCAACAAGAACAGACCGCTCCGGAAGAGGGTCTTGGAGCTGAGGGAAGGGCTTGAGAGACTAGAGGAGGAGAAGTCGAAGCTGAGGCACGAAGTCTGGCGCTGGAAGGCCGAGGCGCTCCTCGGAAATGCCCGTGAAATCGAAGGGGTCAGGGTTATCACTCTCGTTGAGGGCTCGCCGATGAAGGACGCACAGGCCTTCGCAATCTATCTCGTTGAGAACAACCCCAACACCGTGGTTCTCCTCGCCGGGAAAAACTACGTTGTCTTCGCCAAGAACGAGAAACTCGATGTTTCGATGAAGGAACTCCTGAGGGAGGTTTTGAGGGAAGTCGGCGGCGGGGGCGGCGGGAGCGACAACCTCGCCAAGGGAGGTGGCTTTAAAGTTTCCCCCGAGGAAGTCCTTGAGGTGGCCCTCGAGAAGCTCAGGAACGTCCTCTCGTCCAGGGGTTAGTGGATTCTCTGCTAAAGGTTCAACTTTTCCTTTTCAAGCCCTAGTTTCTTTAGCACGAGCCTCCACTGCTCTTCCGGAACCTCTGGTTTCTTGAGCTGTTCCTCGGCCCGTTCTCTGCTCATAAGTCCGTACCTTACAAGGGCCGCTATCCGTCTGTGCTCGAAGCTGTGGTTGTGTTTTTTCCAGTAAAGCTGTAGGGCCGGCCCGAGAATGAGGCAGTTCGTAGTATAGCCCGGAAGCTCCGGGAACTCAAAGGGAAGCTTTCTCAGTATTTCAAAGCGCTCCTTCTCGGTCATCATCGAGAGGAGCCTCACCTGAATGACTCCGCCGCTCATCAACCTGTAGGGGTGGTGGCCAAAGGGCAGTTCGTGTCCAGTTATTATATATATGTATCCGTGCCTGAGGGCGTATTTCCTGAGCTTCTCCATCGTCCTCCTTGAGCAGGCCCTGCACGGGCTCTGTGCCTTTAGAAGGGCGTTTCTGAAGATATCGGAGTAGTCGTAGCGCAGAATTCTGAAGGGAACGTCGAGATACTCCGCTATCCTCTTCGCATTCTCTATCGCTTCCTCCGCCATAAGGCCGTGGTCTATCATCACCGCCTCAAGCTCCGGAACTTTGTACACCTCTTTCGCGAGGTAGAGTGCCACGACGCTGTCCTTTCCGCCGGAGTAGGCAACGACGGCCCTCTCGACCTTGCCCATAATCTCCTCAAGTTCTCTCCTGATTTTTTCGCGGTCAACGGGGTGCTTCAGGTAGACCTGACACTCACGGCAGAGGGGCCTTCCGTCGATGATGTCAATCCTTGAAGTTCTCTCGTCGTTGACGCAGAGGGAGCACCTGAGCATGGCAAAAGAAACGAAGGGCCCTTTAAATCATTTTTTGAAGCGCGATGCCAGCGAGTCCTTCTTGGACTTTACGAGCTCCACAGTTTCTCCGGTCTTCTCGGCGGTCTTCTTGCCAGCGAAGAACAGCACGAGTGCAACCTGGTCCCTGAGGAGGATTCCCCTGTTGTTCCTTGCAATTAACCAGGAGAACGCGAACCCGAAGACAAGGCCGAGGAACCACAGCTTGAGTATGAACGCTCCGGCGGGGCCCTTCGAAGTTGACACCACTGAAAGTGCCTTGTATGCGAGTGCAAAGGCGAGTATGAACGTCCCCTCGAGGAGCAGGCCGAGTCTCGTAACCTTGGCGATGCTTCTCAGCACCCTGCCCTCAGTGTCCTCAAGGAGCTTTCCGTCGTGGTGGCTGTAAACGAGAAGCTTCGCAACTCCGGCTCCGCTTCTGAACGCCAGAAACGCGAAGAGCATTGCCAGATAGTCCCACCGAACTTTCCAGGCGCCGTAGAGTCCAACCGCAATCCAAATCGGCGTGAAGAGCCGTTCGAGTGTTTTCTTTTCGTTTTCGGGAAGGTCAACTCGAAGGGCCCTTCGGAACAGCTTTCCGGTTACCCTCGTCATTAACCTCGTGAAAGAGAGCCACAGGTTTACCCCCAGGAACGCCAGCAGGAGAAATAAGGATACTATGCTTTGAGCTTCCACGGTTTCCACCCTGTATATCTTGTCCAGTTCAGGTTTTAGGCCTTTCGAGGAACCTTGCCTCGACGAACCTGCCAAGGTCTATGAAGGCGTAGGCTATTAGTCCGAGGGACAGGCCGAGAGGGACTATCTCCCACCAGTAGGGAACGTACTTCGTTATTCCTCCCATCAGGGGCGTGCTCATAATGGTGCCCCAGTTGAACCCGGGAATGACGTTAAAGAACCCGAGGAGGGTGATGAAGGCTATTATCCCTGGCACGGAAATTGCGAACAGGTAAATCACATAGGGAAGCAGAACTGGAAGAACGTGAAGCCTCAGTATTTGGAGGGCGCTTGCCCCCATTGCCCTGCTCGACTCTATGTAGTCTTTCCTCAGCTCTTCCTCGACTATCGAGCGGATTTCCCTTGAGGACGTTCCTATGAATATCAGCGCCACTATCAGGGCCATCAGGTACGGGTTGACCTGTATGATGATGGTCGTTGGGTTTGGACCGGATTCAACCCGGCCAAGAATCGCCACAAGGAGAACCGCAAGGGAGAGGGACGGAACTGACGTCAGAACCTTCGAGAAGGCGTTGATAACAGACCCAAAACGGGTGGAGAGGACGCTTAGTGAACCTACAGCAAGGGCCAGAACCGCCAAGATACTCGCCCCGATTATGGAAATCGTTATTGTCTCCCGTGCACCGTAGGCATAGCCAGTCCAGATGTCCCTTCCGTAGAAGTCCGTTCCCATTCTACCGTAGCTCATCCCGAGAATTCTGACCCTCGGCTCATCGCCGGGTTCGAGCTTTCCAAAGGTTCCTGTTATAAATATCGTGTAGGTGCCCTTCATGGGCTTGAAGTGAAACACGCAGTCGGTTCCGGGTTCCGCAAAAATGGCCCTGAGCGGGTTGTGGAAGAGGAGTTGGGACCAGGTGGGCTTCGGATTGCACTTTTCCTCCGCGATATTCATTATGGATGAGCTGAGGGTGCCGAGGTTGAGTGAATTTGGGATTATCCCGTTCCAGAGCGGGTACTCCTTTCCTCTGGGGTCAATGATGGTTACCCTGAGGTCCCGCGTGAGGTTTGGGATAACGAGGATGCCCTGGGGTACTTCCTTGTAATGGAACTCGTAGCGATACACAAAACTCCCATTGATGTAAGTCCCGTGGAGCCATTCCGTTCTGGGGAGCCCCGTTAGTTCCCCGTACCACTCCGGCGGGACGCCTGTTGGGTTGTATTTCCAATACGTGATGTTGTTCCAGTTCTGGATGCCCTCCCTCACGACCATGTGGGGCCCCACCAGAGCGAAACCCACGAAGAAAACGATTATGGCGATTGAGAGCTTACGCATCCCGCCTCACCCTCGGGTCGAGCTTTAGGTACAGGCTCTCGAATATCGAGGCGTTCATGAAGTACATGGCTGACATGACGAGACTCGCGAAGAAGAACATGTCCCCAAATCCACTATGAATCAGCATGCCAACGCCAATCAGAAACGTCCTTCCGATTCCCGGGACGTTGAAGAGCACCTCAACGGCCATGTCGTTCATGAGCAGGTTCAGGAAGCTGTAGCTTGTGAAGGTTAGAAAGCTTGGAAGAACAACTCTGAGAAGCTTGCGTTCTATCCTGTCGTCGGGAAGGCCCTTCATCACGTCTGTCAGAATGTAGTCCTCGTTCTTTGCCCTCACCACGAGGTTCCTGACGTTCATAGCGTAAACCGGGACGTTTACCAGGGTTAAGGTGATAATCGGCAGGGCGAGACCCTTTAGATGGGTGAGAACCGTTACGTTGCCCTCGACACTTGCCCTGTGGATGTAGTCGAGGTAGCTCAGGGGGAAAACGCTGAGTTTCCACCAGAAGACCCAGAGGAGTGCAACTGCCCAGAACCAGCCGGGGATTGCGGAGAACGCGGGTCCGAGGAACTGAAGGAGTCTATCGGAGCGTCCTCCCCTGTAACCTGCCCTAAGGCCCCATACGACACCGATGATAAAGATAAGCAGGAGCGAAATCGATAAGATTGTCAGGGTCAGGAGTATGGCCCTACCGGGCGTTGTTCCCACGACCGATACGAATGTTTCGTGGGGAGATGGAATTATTATAGTGCTTGTAGTGTTGCCGTGCTGTATCGTGATTACCCTGTTCCCCTCGTTCTTGAAGATGTCGAGCGAGTACTTCAGCTGACTCTTTAGCAACTCTGGGAATTTGAGGGGATTCAGTTCATTGCTTACGGATGCGTTGCCACAGGATACCTCCGCTGAGGCTGTGAGGATGGAGAGTATCACAATAACAGTTGTGAATATTGCCAACTCTTGAAGGATAACCTTGATTATTTTTGAGCTCATCACCAAAATTACAAATGTAGTTAATAAAAAAGTTGCGGTTTTAACCCTTCCGCTCCCTCTTCACGACCGGCGCGACTTCCCTGGCGACCCTTCTAACGCTGAAGAGGGTTAGTGCATCCATTCTCTTGAACTGGGC
>NZ_JAMONU010000073.1 GCF_027066465.1 Thermococcus sp. | reverse complement strand
TGTATATCCTAATCGCCATTCCCACCACCGGGGCCTTTTGGGAGGGCCTTTTTATTAGCTTATCGTTGCGGGAAAGCTTAAAAACCAACTCCACAACTCGGATTAGGCAAGAAAAAGGGGGTTGTAAAGATGGTCAAGGTCGAGAAGGGAGACGTCATAAGGCTCCGCTACACCGGAAGGATTAAGGAAACCGGCGAGATTTTCGACACTACCGAGGAGGAGATAGCCAAGAAAGCCGACATTTACAAGGAGAACGGTGTTTACGGCCCCGTTCCGATAGCGGTTGGAGCCGGCCACGTTATAAAGGGCCTCGACGAGGCTCTCGAAGGTCTCGAAGTTGGCAAGAAGTACGAGATTGAGGTTCCGCCCGAGAAGGGCTTCGGAAAGCGCGACCCCAAGCTCATAAAGACCTTCACCCTCGGCCAGTTCAGGAGGCAGGGCATAATCCCGTTCCCCGGAATGCCCGTCGAGATTGAGACCGAGAGCGGGAGGAAGCTCAAGGGGAAGGTCCTCACGGTCAGCGGGGGCCGCGTCAGGGTCGACTTCAACCACCCCTACGCCGGCAAGCACCTCATCTACGAGGTCGAAATAGTCGAGAAGATTGAGGACCCGATAGAAAAGGTCAAGGCCATGATTGAGCTTCGCCTGCCGAAGGTCGACGCCAACAAGGTCGTCATCGAGGTCGGCGAGAAGGACGTCGTCGTTGACTTCACACCGGTTCTCGACGAGGTCGACAGGGGAACCCTCGCCCTCGGCGAGATACTCCTTGAGAGCGACCTCAAGTTCTTAGGTTATGAGGAGATAACCTTCAAGCCGAACGTCGAGGAGCTTCTCAAGCCTCCGGAGGAAGCCGCCGGGGAGAACGTTGAAGAATCTGAAGAACAGGAAAAGACCGAAGGGGCCGAGAACGTTGAGACCGCCCCGGAGGAGAAGGAGGAGCCGGCCGGAGATAAGTCTGAGGGCGAGGAGCCGAAGGAGGAGGCAGAGAAGGCCGAGGAGAAAACGGAAGAGAAGCCCAAGAGCAACAAGGGGAGAAAAACGAGGAGAACAACGACCAAGAAAACCACGACCAAGAAGAAGGTTGCCGCCGAGGAGAAGAAGGATGAGTGAGGCTTTTTAACTTCATTTATCCTTCTTATTCTGGGGGTGCGGATGGAGAGCCGTCTCGAAATACTTCTTCAAGACCTCGCCCACAGGTTCACCAAGGACGACGTCCCCAAGATTAGGGACGCCCTGACGGCCCTCAGGAAGGTAATGGAGATACCGGTCTCCTACCTGAACCCGACCAGCGGCTATCATCCCGTCGTCATCTTCAAGAAACGCTTCGGCAGGGTCCAGAAGGAGGTTCCGGTTTCCATACTCGACCTGAAGGTGCTCAACCGTTACAACATGCCCGGGTGGAGGAGGGAAGTTGAGTTCTGGCTCGACAACGACGTTGTACTGAGGGAGAACCTCTACGGCATGGAGGCGCTTCTGATAGGGGACCCGCGCGGGCTTAACAGACTCTCGGACGTGATACGGAGGCTCGCCCAGTACATGACCCTCAGGCCGCTGAGCCTCGTGCTGTTCTACAACACGATTTACATGGACTACGGAAGCGGACGCTACATCCAGCTCCTCCTCAGGGGCAACGACCTTGAGGTAAGACCCATACGGATGAAGCTCAGCGAGGCCTCAAAGTACCTCGGCAAGGCCATCGAGTACATGGACTCTGCCTTCGGGAACAAGAACATCGAGTTCTACAAGCTCCTCTTTGCCCACGCATCGGAAACCTACAGCTCCTTCGACTGGTTCTTCCACAGGTACATTTACCCCCGCCTCAACCCCGAGCAGAGGGAGTTTCTCGAGGAGATGCAGGACTACAGAAACTTTCTGAGGCTTCTCTACAGCTACATCAACAGACTCAACAAGGACAGAATCGGCGACGAGGTGGGAATAAGGGTCATAAGGCGGGCCAACCCCAGAAGGCCCCTGGAGATAGGCATTGCCTTCACCAACAGAGGCATCGACGTTAGGCGCTACGCAAACACCGTCCAGATAAGCTTCATGGTGTGAGAGATGGACAAGGCAGTTCTCCTCTACATCCTCCTCTTTCCCCTGAGCTTCGTCCTCTGGTTGGTTCCCGCCTCCTTCTGGGGACACGTTCTAATCGTTCTCGTTGCCTACCTCGTTATCCCCCTGGCAATCTCAACGGCCCTCGGCTTCAGGTTGAGTGAGCTCGGACTCAAGTTTCCCAACCGTAAGGGCGTCAAGCTGTTCCTCCTTCTCTTCGCCCTCTCTATTCCGCTGAGCATCTACGGAACGACGGTTCCCTCTATGAGGAACTACTACCCGGTCTTTTCGTACTCAGGACCGCTGACATTTCTCCTCGGGGAGCTTGGCATGGGTCTGATAATGCTCGCCCACGAGGCCTTCTACAGGGGCTTCCTCCTCTTCCCGCTCGCCAGAAAGAACGAGTGGCTGGCGATAATCCTCCAGAACATCCCGTACACCGTAGTCCACATTGGAAAACCGGAAATAGAGATACCCTACGCATTCATAGCCGGAATAATCTTTGCAAAAATGGACTTGGAGGGAGAGAGCTTCCTCCCGAGCTTCCTCCTTCACTGGTTCGGCTCGGCCTTCTTCGACGTCCTCTGCGCCTCAAGCTTTGCCGTCCCGTAGCCCACAAAGAGCACCTTGTCCGGGTCGAGGGCCTTCAGCACTTCGGGTCTATGGGTGATTATCAGGGCCGTTATTCCCGCCTCGCGGATTATCTCGGCGACCTTCTTGGCGACGCGCATTGCCGTGAGCGTATCGAGATGGGCCGCGAACTCGTCGATTAGGAGCAGGTTGGGCTTCTCTGCCAGAAGCGAAGCTATTCTAGCTCTCTCCTTCTGGCCCGTGCTCAGCTCGCCGTACTTCGCCCTGTAAAGGACGGCGTCGCTCAAACCCGCCCTGTTGAGTATCTCCACGGCGGCGTTGAGGTCGCTTATCTTCCTGTAAACGTGCTCCAAAATGCTCTCGGTTCCAAAGGTCGGCTCGAACTCACCGGGAATCATGACCGAGACCTTGGCGTTGTCCGGAACCTCAATCTTACCTTCAGTCGGTCTAAAGCGCTCCTCCCACCAGCCGTTGGCCGCTCCAAGGATGAGCCTCAGCAACGTCGTCTTTCCAGCCCCGCTCGCGCCGACAACGGCTATGAGCTCGCCCGGCCGGATTTCGAAGTTCAAATTCCGTAAAACGGGCCTCTGGATTACGCGGTGCCTGACGCCAAAGGCCTTCAGCAGTTCCTGAATCTCCTCGGGCAGGCCCTTGATGTCGAGCTCGCTCTCGAAGACCTTGCTGACGTTGATAAACTTTATTGGCCCCGCTAAGGGCTCAACCTTTCCGTAGCTCGGCTTCCAGAGCCTTCCGTCCTTTGGAGCGTAGGGGTCTTCACGAAGGAAGCGCTCGATGTATTCTTTAGCCTCCTCTGTCAGCGGGTAGAAGAGAACCGGCCTTCCGCTCGCGGTCTCCCAGAGGAACTTGAAGCCGACCTTCTCGAAGAAGGGGTTGTAACGGGCCATCTGCGCTATGGTCTCGACGATGTGCTTCCTCTTCCTCATTTCGGGAATCCTGCGCTCGGCTATCCACTCAAGGGCCGACTTAACGCTTAACTGTCCCAGCCCGTCGGAGCGATAGTCCGGGTGAACTACAACCCTCGCAATCCTCGCTCCAGCGGTGTTCGTCTCTGCTAAAGCTTTCCACTTGGCCTGCTCCCAGAGGTAGGAGCGGGCGATTCTCCTCTTTCCATACTTCCTCTTCAGCTCCTCGTAGAGTTCCTTCATTATGCGCTCCGGCCAGAAGGCCGGGTGGAACCACTCCTCCGGAAAGACCTTCTCGCGGATGTTCTTCTCAATTTCGCCATTCGGCAAGCGGCGGTGCATGAGCGGTATCGGTGGGTCAACGCGGACGTAGCTGAGAATCCTCGGCTCGTATTCTTCCCTCTCGACGAGCTCGAAGATGAGGAAGCGCGACGCTGGGGTTGAGCCCTTTATCTCGAGTATGTGGCTCTCAGCCCCGCAGATTGGGCACTTCTGCTTGGTGTTCGCCTCGAAGATGTGGCCGTTCTCACAGCGCCATAAGGCCACTTTCTCCTTCTGGCTCGCGTAGTGGTACTGCTCCAGCTCGGCTATCGCCTCGAAGTCGGACTCGTATTTCGCCTCCCTCGCCCTGATTTTGTAGGTGTAGAGGAGCTCGCCGGTCAAAGGCGAGTAGCGCTTGGCCTCAACGGTTTTCTCGAAGAGTGGCCACACAGGAATTCTATCGCCCTCGTAGAACTTCCAGAGCTTGTAGTCATCGAAGTCGAGAACCTTGACGCCGTCCTTCTCCTTTGGCTTGTGGAGGATTTCAACCTCAACCTCATCGCCGTTCAGAAACCACTGGGCGACGTTGCCCGTCATGTAGAGGCGGTACTTTTCGCCATCAGCTTCAACTTCGAGGATTCCGAACCAGCGGTGCTTGAAGCGCGGGATTTCGCTACCCGTAACTTTTCCCCTTATGAGCATGGAATCACCGGGATAAATAGGGAAGAGGGAGTTAAAACGTTAGCCCAAGAGCTTTCGCACCCTCTCCACGACTTCCCCCGCGTCCCTCCCGAAGACCAGAACCATCGGCTCCTTTCCCCAGTCGCCGAGGTGGTAAACCACGTCGGGCCTTTCTCCGGCCCTTTTTACTGCCGTCTCGATGCCCCACTCCATCGTCCCCCTCTCTACCCTCTTAACCTCTTCAGGCTCTTCCCTGCGGTCGTAGAACGAAACGACGAGGCCGAGTTCCTCCGCCTTCTCTATCAGCCCCTCCGAGTAGCGGAGGTTCAGAACCGCTTTAAGCTCCGGATAGAACTCGCGCATCTTGAGGAGGGCTCTCCTCAGGTGGTCGCTGGCGTTGAGTTCAACGGGGCCGACGGGCTTTATGGTATTCCCGTAGCGGACGATTCTTCCCTTGACGGCGAAGACTTCTCCAAAGGGCGTCGCGAGGGCGAAGTTTGTTCCCACCTCCGGGACGTGCGGGTTGAGCCTCCCTCCAAAGGCTACCAGCTCTTCAACGGCCCCTTCAAGCTCTTTCTCAGCTTTCCAGCGGTAAGAGTTTCTCTCCAGCTCCCAGAGGGGGTTTACGGCTCTGGCTTCCGTCTTCGAAAACCTGATGGAGTTTTCAACGAAGCGCTTCGCCATCCCGACGGCTTTCGGAAGCTCAAGTCCTTTGGCGAGGAACGTCGCCAGAGCCGATGAGAAGGCACAGCCAGTTCCGTGGGTGAAGCCCTCGACCTTCTCTCCCGGGAACTCGTAGAGCCTCCCGCGCCAGTAGAGAACGTCGGTGAGGTCAAGGTGCCCCCCCGTTACGACCGCGCCCTCGGCACCAAGTTTTTCCACGAGGGCCTTCGCGGCTTTTCCCATGTCTTCAGCCGAGCGGATTTTAACTCCAGTGAGCGCTTCGGCCTCCGGGACGTTGGGGGTGACTACCGAGCCGGGAACGAGGGTCTTGAGCGATTCAGCGTCGTCAATGAGCTTTTTTCCGGTGCTTGAGGCAATCACCGGGTCGAAAACCCTGGTAAAGCCTTCCGTTTCTTCCCTCACGGCCTGGGCGACCTCACCGCTCCCGAGCATCCCAATTTTGACAGCTTTAACCTCAAAGGCCTCTTTAACGGCCCGTATCTGCTCCCTAACGACTTTGGGCGGAAGGGTGTGGTAGCCCCTTATTTCGGAGGGGTTCTGGTAGGTCACCGCCGTCAGAACCGGGAGCGGGTGCTCGCCCAGAGCAGAGACCGTCTCGATGTCGGCCTTTAAACCGGCTCCTCCACCGGTGTCGAGGCCCGCTACAATCAGGACGACCATCCCATCACCTCAGCTTCTCAAGGATTTCAAGGGCCGCTTTCCTTCCGCTCAGGAACATTCCGCCGAATATCGGCCCCATCCTCGGCGCTCCAGCGATGGCATTGGCGGCCATTCCCGTAACGTAGAGGCCCGGGAAGATTTCCTTCGTGTGCTTCACGGTCAGCTCCTCCCCCCTCTCGGCCCACATCGGCCCCTCCCCGGGAACCTGGAGGAGGCCGCGCCTGACGAGGTGTCCCGTAACCTGCGCCCCGTGGCCGGTGGCGTCAATCACAAAGCGCGCCTCGACCGTGAGCGGGTCCACGTGAAGGCCCGTCATCATCACCGGCGTCCAGTTGATTACGATTCCCGCGACGCGGTTCTCCTTGAGAACCAAGTCCTCAACCTCAACCATGTTGAAGAACCTCACGCCGGCCTTTACGGCCCTGCTCGCTATCGTCGTAGCCGTCTCGATGGCGTCGGCAACGTAGAGGCCGTTCCTGAAGGGTCTGTAGTTTATCCCGAACTCGTCGAGGATTTCCCTCGCCTCCTCCTGAACGACGATTTTGTTGAAGCCCATCGCACCGCCCCAGATTCCGCCCCCGATTGAGAGCTTCTTCTCGAAGATTGCCACCTTCGCACCGTTCTTGGCGAGGTAGTAGCCTGCTACCATCCCCGAGGGGCCAGCTCCTACAATAGCGACGTCGAGGCTCAGGCTTTCGAGAAGCTCTGAAGTGTAGGCCTCTATTATCGCCCTGCTTATCTCTATCTCCTTCATGACCACCACCCAAAACCTTTTAAGTTCCGCTCAAAACTAAGTTTTGGAATTTAAAAACTTTGTTATAAACAGGTTTTAAAACCGGGTGATTGGCATGACCCAGCTTGAGGAGGCAAGGCGCGGGGTAATCACCGAGGAGGTAAAGTTTATCGCCGAGCGGGAGGGGATAAGCGCCGAAAGGCTCAGGAGGAGCGTGGCAAAGGGGCACACTGTGATATTCAGGAACGTCCGCCACGACTGGGTTAGGCCGGTCGCGGTGGGCAACGTCGTCCGCGTTAAGGTCAACGCCAACATTGGAACGTCGCGCGACATAGTGGACGTCAAAGCTGAGATAGAGAAGGCTAAGGTCGCCGTGAAATACGGCGCCGACACGATAATGGATCTCTCCACAGGGGGCGACCTCGATTCAATAAGGAAGGCCATAATGAAAGCTGTTGACGTGCCCATCGGCACAGTTCCAATCTACCAGGCCGCCGAGGAGATGTTAGCCAAAGGAAAGGCCATCATCGAGATGACCGAGGACGACATGTGGAAGGCCGTTGAGAAGCACTTCAGGGACGGCGTTGACTACACGACGATTCACGTTGGAGTTACAAAAGAAGTCGTCGAGAAGATGAAACGGGTGAAGAGAGTCGTCGGCATGGTCTCGCGCGGCGGAACCTTCCTCGCGGCGTGGATACTCCACTGGGGCGAGGAGAACCCGTTCTACAGGGACTACGACTACCTTCTTGAACTCGCCAGGGAGTACGACGTTGTTCTGAGCCTCGGCGATGGACTTAGGCCCGGCGGCCTTCCAGATGCGGGCGACGAGCTTCAGATTGCCGAGCTTTACACCCTAGGAAGGCTCGTAAGGCGCGCGAGAGAAGCCGGAGTCCAGACGATGGTCGAGGGTCCCGGGCACGTGCCGATTGACCAGATTCCGGCCCAGATAAAGCTTGCGAAGGTTGCAACTGACAACGCGCCCTTCTACGTTCTGGGCCCCATCGTTACAGACATCTTTCCGGGCTACGATCACATCACGTCTGCCATAGGGGGAGCGATAGCGGCTTTGAACGGCGCGGACTTCCTGTGCTACGTCACCCCTGCTGAGCACCTCGGCCTGCCGACGGTGGAGCACGTCCGCGAGGGAGTTATAGCGACGAAGATAGCCGCCCACGCTGTCAATTTGACCCGCTTCGAGGAGGACTTCAGGCGGGACTACCTCATGAGCCTCGCGCGCGGAAGGCTCGACTGGGCGAAGCAGTACGAGCTGAGCTGGAATAAGGAGAAGTTCATAGAGATAAGGAAGGAGAGGCCAACGAAGACAGAAGCGTGCTCAATGTGCGGTGATTTATGCGCGATAAAGCTCATCAACGACATGCTGAGGAAGGGGTGAGAGCTTGAGGCTCGTCTATTCCGGCAAGACGAAGGACGTTTACGAGGACGGCCCCTACCTCGTCTTCCACTTCAAGGACGCCGTTCTCGGAAGGAAAGGCAGGGAGGACAGCGGGGGCAACGAGGTAATCGGCGAGAAAGCAGGAAAGGGAAGCCTCGTTTTGAAGCAGACCGAATTCTTCTTCAGGTTGCTTGAGGGGAACGGCATAAAGACGCACTTCGTGGAGAGGATTGACGATAGAAAAGCCCGCTTTCTGAAGGCCGAGAGAATTCCGCTGGAGGTCATCTACCGCGAGCTGGCCTACGGGAGCTTCCTCCGGCGCTACAAAGGCTGGGTGAAGCCCTTCCAGAGGCTTGGGATAGTGGAGTTCACTTTGAAGGACGACTTGCTCGACGACCCCCTCATAGCTGAAGAGGCCATCACGGCCCTTGGAATCTCGAACAGAGAAGAAGTTGAGGCTATGAAGAAAACCACCAGAAAGGTCGCGGAAATCCTGCGGGAGTTCTTTTCCTCGAAGGGCCTCCAGCTCGTTGATTTTAAGCTCGAGTTCGGCAGGCTTAACGGCGGGCTAATCGTCATAGACGAGCTGAGCGGAGATACCATGCGCGTCGCGAGGGACGGGAAGATTCTGACGCTCGAGGAACTCTCGGAGGTGGTTGGATGATAATCTCGACGATAGCGTCTCATTCCTCCCTCCAGATTCTCCTCGGGGCCAAAGACGAGGGGTTCAGGACGAGGCTCTACGTGAAGCCCGAAAGAAAAGCTTTCTACGCCTCCACGAGGCTCGCGGACGAGCTTGTGGTCACTGAAGACATGGGCGCGATTCTTGACGACGACGGAATAGTAATCCCCCACGGCTCCTTCGTGGCCTACCTCGGCCTTGAGAGAATAGAGAGAGCTAAAGCAAAGTTCTTCGGCAACAGGCGCTTCCTCAAGTGGGAAACCAGCTTTGAACTCCAGGATAAAGCCCTCGACGAGGCGGGAATTCCAAGGGTTCGGGTCATCGAGCCCGATGAACTTAAACCGGGGAAGCTCTACTTCGTCCGCCTTGAGGGACCGAGGGGAGGGAGCGGGCACTTCATAGCGCGCGGGGAGGAGCTTGAGGAGAAGTTAGGGGAGCTTAAGGAACCCCACAGGATAGAGGAGTTCGTCCCGGGCGTTTACCTCTACGTCCACTTCTTCTACTCGCCGATTCTGGAGAGGCTCGAGCTCCTCGGCGTCGATGAGAGGGTAGTTATCGCCGACGGAAACGCCCGCTGGCCGGTGAAACCGCTCCCCTACACGATAGCGGGGAACGTTGGCGTCGCTTTGAGGGAGTCTCTCCTCCCGAGGCTCTACAACTACGGCCTAGCCTTCGTAGAGGCCATGAAAAAGCTCGAACCGCCCGGAATCATCGGCCCCTTCGCGCTTCACTTCTCATACGACGGTAGCTTTAGGGCGATAGGCTTCGCCTCGCGCATCGACGGCGGTTCGAACGCCCTCCACTGGTACGGAAGGCTCTACTGGAACGAGCCCATGAGCGTCGGAAGGAGGATAGCGCGGGAAATCAAGCTCGCTCTCGATGAAGACCGGCTCGGGGAGGTGGTGACGTGACCTACACGGGCAGAACCCTCGGGGTCGGGCTTATGAAGGGGAAGCCCTTCGCCTTCTACCTCCTCTGCTCCCGCTCCTTTCCGAGGAGGAGGGCAATCGTGAGGGGAAGCGCCGTCTACATCGAGAACCTAACGAAGACGGACAACCCCTACGTGAGCTACCCGGTGGTGAGGCTCCTCGATGAATACGCCGTCGTCACGAACGGCCTTCAGACGGACTTCATAGCCCAGGCCCTCGAGTGGGAAAGCCCGAAAAAAGCTCTAATCCACGTTCTTGATGCCCTCGACTACGAGAGAGATGAATACAGCACGCCGAGGATAGCCGGGATAATCGGAACCGACGGTAAGGGCTGGCTCGGCTTCGCCGGAAGGGAGGAGTTCTGGGTGAAGGAACTGAAGCTGAGGGAAGGAAAGGCCTTCGTCACGGCAACGTACAACCTCGGCTTCACCGAGCTTGAGTTCCCGGCTTTCGGGAGTGCTGAAGAACTCGCGAGAAAGGCTCTGGAGCTTCCCTTCGAGAAGAAGGTGCTTGCCATTGGAGTAGTGAAAGACAAGGTGTGGAGCGTCGGGACGGCAAACGTTTTTATCCCTTCCGCCGAACGTTAAGACGGTGATTTTCATGGACGAATACATCTGGGCCGAGAACCTGAGAGACGAGCGCGTTCTGAAGCTCGTCGAGGAGGAGAATAAACGCTTCAGGGAGTTCATAAGAAAGCTGAGCGACGAACTCTTCCCCGAGGTCTGGGAGTACTACTCGATTCCAACCCTTGTTTCTGCGAAGCTGACGGAGAAAGGTGTTATAGCGATGTACCGCGAGAGGGACCGGCAAATCATCAGGTGGCTCGGCGGGGAAGTCATAGTTGACTCGAAGGAGCTTGAAAAGGAGCTCAACGACGAGGTTCTCCTTCAGGGATTCACCGCCGATGAGAAGGGCAGGCTCTTGGCTTACAGCTTCTCCATAGGCGGTGCCGACGAGGGGATAACGAGAATCATCGACCTCGAAACCGGCGAGCTAATCGAGGAGTTCAGGCCGTCGGTGTGGAACGTCACCTTCCTCGAGGACGGCTACTACTTCGCCCGCTTCTACAGGCACGGGGAAACCCCCGACGGGGTTAAAGCACCTGCCGAGAGGTTCTTCTGGAAGGATGCGAGCGGAGAAAAACTCGTCTTCGGAGAGGGCCTCGGGTCTGGCTACTTCATCGGACTAAGTAAAAGCACCGACGGAAAGTGGGCGATGCTCACGGTAACCTTCGGCTGGAACAGTGCGGAAATCTACATTGGTCCAATAGACGAGCCGGAGAGGTGGGAGAAGGTTTACTCAGCGGACGTTCCGGTTGAACCGGTTGACGTAATCAACGGAAAGCTCTACCTCCTGACGAGGGAAGGGAAGGGCTTAGGAAAGCTCATCGCGGTTGGTGAAAAAGTCGAGGAGGTAATTCCGGAAGGTGAGTTCCCCCTTGAGTGGGCCGTTCTGGTCGGGGACAAAATCCTCGCTGGCAGGCTCGTGCACGCAAGCCACAGGCTTGAGGTTTACTCGCTCGACGGAAAAAAGCTTGACGAGATAACCTTCGACCTCCCGGGGAGCGTCTACCCGCTCGATACCGATGGGAAGAGAGCTTTACTCCGCTACGAGAGCTTCACAGTTCCATACAGGCTCTACGAGTTCGACGGAGAGCTAAAGCTCGTCGAGGGGCAAGAAATCGAGGGGAACTTCAGGGTCGAGGAGGACTTCGCGGTCTCGAAGGACGGAACGAGGGTTCACTACTTCCTCGTAAAGGGCGAGAGGGATGAGAGAAAGGCGTGGGTATTCGGATACGGGGGCTTCAACATCTCGCTGACTCCAAGGTTCTTCCCGCAGGCGATTCCATTCATAAAGCGCGGGGGAACCTTCGGAATGGCCAACCTGCGCGGTGGAAGCGAGTACGGCGAGGAGTGGCATCGCGCCGGAATGAGGGAGAACAAGCAAAACGTCTTCGACGACTTCATAGCAGTCCTTGAGAAGCTGAAGGGTGAAGGTTACAGGGTCTCCACGTGGGGCAGGAGCAACGGCGGTCTTCTGGTCTCGGCAACCCTCGTCCAGAGGCCGGACGTCATGGACTCGGCGCTGATTGGTTACCCCGTCATAGACATGATGCGCTTCCACAAGCTCTACATCGGCAGCGTCTGGGTTCCAGAGTACGGCAACCCGGACGACCCGAAGGACAGGGAGTTCCTGCTGAAATACTCCCCATACCACAACGTTAAGCCTGCAGAATACCCTCCGACGCTCATCTACACCGGCCTTCACGACGACCGCGTGCACCCGGCCCACGCGATAAAGTTCTTCCTGAAGCTGAAAGAGGTAGGGGCGCCGGTTTACCTCCGCGTCGAGACCAAGAGCGGGCACATGGGTGCTTCTCCCGAGACAAGGGCGAGGGAACTAACAGATTTGCTCGCATTCGTTCTCAAGACCCTCTCTTGAGCTTTCTTTTGATTTTCTCCCACCCCTTTCTCCTCACGAGGAGGTAGTAGCCGGTCGCGTTGAGGAGCGCCGTAACGATGACGGCCAGAATAAGGGACCTGATTGCGGCTTCCCTTATGCTCTCGTTCGCCCTCCTGAATATCGCGTAGTGGGCGTACTCCCAGGGGGTCATCGGTTCGGGAGTGAGGTTTACCCTAACGAGGCCGCTCTGGGGAACGAGGGAGAAGGCGTGGTTCCACGTCACAACGTAGACCTTAACGTGGGTTCCGTTCACCGTGCAGTTCTCGACGACTTCTCCTCCAACCACGTAGCAGTCGCCGTCTACGAACTTCGCCCAGACCCTTCTGTGGGAGTAGCTCTCGAAAGTTATCGTCCGGTTCCTGGGATAGACTGTCACAGGTTCAACGTCGGCGGAGGAGCCGTAGAAGAGCCTTCTTATGTAATCGTAGAGCCTGTCCACGAGGGGCTTTCCCGTGCTCTCGGTTGGCCAGACGTAGTAGTAGGATATCCCGCCGTGCCTGTCGAGTTCGTAGAGAACCCTAACAGGCTTGTCATCGGGCTTCGCATACAGCACCGGGCTGTACTTCAGGGCGTCCTTTCCGTAGGCCGGAACGTAGCCCTTGAGGGTGTAACCGCTCTGGTAGAGGGACAGACTGAAAACCACAACGACGTTCGCGAGCATCCAGACCGCCAGTAGCAGTTTCCGCCTCATCTGCAACTCTTTCCTTCGAACCCTTATGAAGTTTTTCAACGGCGGGTAACCCTTATATTGACGAAGTTCGAACTAACGGCAGGAGATGACCCATGAGCGAAAGGGTTTCCACCGGTGTCCCCGGTCTCGACGATATGCTCAACGGTGGCCTCATTCCCGGAAGGGTCTATCTGGTGAAGGGCGCTCC
>NZ_JAMONU010000072.1 GCF_027066465.1 Thermococcus sp. | reverse complement strand
CGTCCCACTCGTCTTCGTACTCATCGAAGTTCTCGTAGGCCTCTTCAACTTCCTCCAGGGGCTCGAACTCCTCTTCTTCCTCTTCAACCTTGGGCTGGACCTTCTTCTTGGGCGGGTACATCTCCACCACCTCGCCCCGTTTCTGGGGCGCTCTATGGTTGGATAAAGGGTTAAAAACTTTTCTTTTTCATTTTTACGGCAATTATTCGGCTTTCTAAAATTTTTAACAACTGAAAACAAAGTTAGGGCCAAAAAACGACCTTACCTGGGAGAAAGGTTTATATACCTTTGTCTAATTCGACAATGCCCCATTCCAAATATTGGGGGAGTTAAGCGATGGAAGCCGTAAGAACAATCTCTTCAACTGAGTATGGCCCTAAAAAAGGCCTAACAGCGGAGGAATCTGAGGCAGGTGATGGGCCCGGCGGCCTTGGAAGGCTATTCCGGGCCACTGTTCTGGAGGAGATTCTCGGAGTTGAGGAGGTTTACGTTGACTACGAGGGTGTGAATCCCACGGGCACCCACAAGGACAGAATTGCAAGGGCCCATGTTGAAGAGGCAGTTGGACTGGGCTTTCCAGGAATAACCGTTGGCACCTGTGGAAACTACGGTGTGGCCGTTGCCTACTACGCTGCCCTGGCTGGGTTGAAGGCGGTGATATTTGTTCCCAGGGGCTACACCCTCGAAAGGCTCCCCGAGATGAAGGCACTCGGCGCAGAGGTCATCGAAGTTCCCGGCACCTACGAGGAGACGGTTGAGGCCAGCAGGGCTTTCGCGAGGGAGAACGGCTTCTACGACGCCAACCCGGGAAGCAACCGCGCCGTTGATATGAGGGCCTACTCGGAGATGGCCCTATGGATTGCTTCGAAGGTGAGCCCCACCGCGGTCTTCGTGCCCCTCGGCAACGGGACAACTATGACGGGCCTCTGGGAGGGGTTTAAGACCATCGGTCTGAGACCCAGAATGGTCGGCGTGACTACCGCTTTTGGCAACGAAATCCTGAGGAGGTTCTACGGTGATGGAAACGAAGACTTCGCGGAGACAGACTTTAACGAACCCCTCGTTTCGGAGAGGTCGTTCGACGCCGACGGAGCCTTGAGGGCCCTCCTTGAGTCCAACGGCTACGTTTTCGGCTTTTCGGATGATACCGCCCTGAGGTGCGCCGAGCTGATGCGCGTCGCGGCGGGGGTAAGACCCCTTCCCGCGTCGGCTTTGGTGCTGGCCGGCCTCGTGAAGTTCGTTAGGAAATTCAACCTGAGGAACGGACGGTTCGTCCTCGTCGTCACCGGGGGTGTCCGGGTTGGATGAGGCGCTAATCCTTACCGAGGGGCGTTATCTAACGACCGACGGGAAGACCGCCCACGGTCTCGTTCGCTATTCAAAGAGGTTCAAAATAGTTGGGCTGATAGATTCAACGCTCGCCGGGAGGGACGCCGGTGAGGTCCTCGACGGAATAACTCGCGGAATCCCGATATACGCCTCTCTGGAGGAGGCGCTCCATGAGAATCCGAACGCAAAGTGGCTCATCATCGGCGTCGCAACTCCGGGAGGAAAACTGCCCGAGAGCTACCGGAAAATCGTTGAGGATGCAATAAAGAACGGCCTCGGCGTTGTGAACGGCCTCCACGAGTTCCTGAGCGACGACCCCTACTTCAAGCATCTCGCGAGGCGCTACGGCGTGGAGATAATCGACGTGAGGAAGATTTTCTACAATATGAGAATTCCCTTCACCGGGAAGATAGCGGAGGTCAAAGCCCTAAAGGTAGCTGTCCTCGGGACGGATGCGGCGATAGGAAAGAGAACCGTTGCGATAATGCTCCACGAGGCGTTCAAAGAGCTCGGCTTAAAGAGTGAGTTCATAGCGATGGGGCAGACCGGCTGGATGCAGGGCTTCAGGTACGCTATAGTCACGGACTCGATAATAGACGACTTCGTGCCGGGGGCGATAGAGGACGTCTTCTACCGCGCCTGGGTCGAGGAGAGGCCCGACGTAATCGTCACCCACGGCGAGGGCTCGCTCCTCCATCCGGCATTTCCAGGCGGCTTTGATCTGATTGCCGCGGCGAGACCCGACTTCATCGTCCTCCAGCACGCCCCCGCGAGGAAGACCTACGACGATTTCCCCGAGTTCAAAATCCCCCCTCTTGAAGTTTACATCCAGCTCATAGAGCTCCTCAGCGGGAAGAAGCCCGTGGCGATAACGATTAACTCCTCCGGTTTGAGCGATGATGAAGCCCTTGGGTGGGCGAGGAAGATAGAGGCCGAGACCGGGATTATGACGCGCGTCCCCTTCCTCCAGGGGGTCGGCGATATAGCGAGGCTTATCCTACGGCTCTCCAAGCGGGAGGTGACTGGCAGTGAGCCTGCCAGAGCTGAAGTGCTTTGACTACATCGCCATAGAGCGGCCGAGGATTTCCTCAAGGCGCATCAAAGCGCGCTACGTCCTCGGAATTGACGGCGAGGAAAAGGGCTACGAGCTCGTCCACTCCTACCGCGAGAGGATTCCTAAGATTGAAGCCTTTGCCAAGCTCATGAGCATCGTTCCAGCTATAAACTATAGCCTCTTCACGCCCGAAATTCGGTTCGAGTTCACCCTCGATAGCAGGGACCTGAGGTTCTTCGAGGACATGATGCGCGTGACCGCGAGGGATATTTTCGTGAACAGAATCGCGAATCCGAGCGAGTTCCTAAGGCCGGAGTTTGTGCCGAAGGAGATAAAGCCCGAGATGGCCGAGCCGATGGCGAAGCTAACCTTGGAGGGAATCGAAGAGGAGGAAATAGACTTCGAGCCC
>NZ_JAMONU010000071.1 GCF_027066465.1 Thermococcus sp. | reverse complement strand
AGTTAAATCCGGTTATTAATCAACCATTAGCTTCTTTGATGGTTGTTTGATAACTGAACGTCGCAGAGAGTACTAAGAAATAATTGAAAAGATAAACCATAAGCCTACTTCAAGAATCTGAGGTCACCAAAAACCTTCTCATAAGCATCCTGCAACTCGTCCACAGTATGATGTGAGTAGTGGAGGGCGTTGATGTCATATCTGATAGAATGGCCCATTAAAAGCTTTTTGATTGTGGCGTTGCCATTTCTCCTGTCCCATTCCTGTGCAAAGAACTTTCTCATGTGTTTGGGCCTGAGTTTCTGGTTTCTTAGAGGGCTTTTTCTTCTGAATGGTCTTTGCATTTGCGGAACCGTCGCTAAAGGCTCGTGTAAATTCGGTTTGTAGATTTGAATGTATTCCTGCAGGAGTTCCTGTAGTTCTTCCGTGAGAAATACCACTCTGCTCTGCTTTGTTTTTGTCTGAGAAGTGTTGAGGTAAATTCTGCGGTTTTCTAAATCTATGTCTTTCAGGGGGACTCTGGCCAGTTCGCTTACTCTCATGCCCGTCACAGCCATTAAAAGCATTGCCGTGATGAATTGGTCCTTCTTCCAGTCCTCAAAGCGCCAGCTGAGGTGGAGGGAATCAACCAGCTGTATCAAGTTTTTGATGTCGTCAACCGTTACAATGGTCAGGTCAATGTCTATTTCCTGCGGTGCTTTAAGAGATTCCGCTAAGTCGATTCCAGCTATTCTGAAGAGCTTTTTGAGATAGGTCACGTTTTTGCGGTAGAACGATACCGAGTATTCCCTCCTGATAATCCCAAGATACTCTTTTAGGTCTTTCATCGTGAAAATGTATTTCCCCTGGTGTTCCTTGGCCGCCTCCTTGAGGAACATGTTGATTAAATATTCAACGCTCCTTTTGTGTGCATGGCTAACGCCTTTGGCTTCGAATTCGAGGAATAATCTGTCGATGTCTTCCTCGGTGATTACGTAGTACTGGTTTGGATTCGGAACTTGGAGAAGCCTTCTGTAGTATTCTTGCTTACCACTACTGTGAAAAACGTGTCCGATTGCTGGAAATGCCGATTGAGGCATTTCTATGGCTTCTTCTAAAATAGGCTCTGTAAGGGCTTCATTTAGCGAATAAAGGCTTTTCCGCTTAGCTTTGGATCCCGCGACCCGGGTTCGAATCCCGGCGGGGCTACCATAGAAACTTTTCAAGCAAAAGTTTCATCAAAGTTTGTAACTCCTTTTTAGAGGCCGAATCCTAGATGATTTTCTCTCATTAAATGGTTGTTTCAAGTGTGAGAACTTTTTCAAATTGTCCCTTGGCTGTGGGTTTACCTTTAAATCGACGCCCGAAGGGCGTCAGGAGAGAATAAACCCATTTCAATAGACTTTTTCAAAGTGTCCTCGCCTGAAAATGAACATTTGGCGTGTAAAATCGGCTTGTATGGACGTTCTTCATGAGGAGCTACTAACTTTTAGTGAAGCTTTTTCCAAAAGCTTCAGCGCTGGTGGAAGGTTAAGTGCTTTTTCTAAAGGCTTGTGTGAGTATTTTACTTTACAAACGGCACCCTTTGGGCGCCAATATGAAGTTGAAACTACTTGAACGGCTTCATGTAATGCTAAACCCCAGTCAAGATTGCACTTAACTAGTGCACGACTGATTCCTGCCCGTTGGAGAGAAGGGCGTTCTTTTCGCCAACATTTCTTAAAGGCTAAACGTGAAGTTTCACCAAAGTTCGTCATTCCTTTTTGAAATGCTGTGGCGTCTTTGTAGGAATGAGGCAGTGAATTTATCACCTCTTGTCACGTCTACCTCTTTTTGTATTCCCCAATTTTTCTTCTTTTGAATCTTCATCAACAGAGGAAACAAAAAGAACATCATCCAAAAACAATTTTATGAAAAACATTAGGAGAAATCCGGAGATTAAGATAACTTTTGATTGAACGATTAGGAGAAAAGAGCACAGAGTTATTAGCACACCTAGGATTACTGATTTAATTCTATAGCATAGAACAAGGAGAAACGTCACAAGAGCTATAATCAGAAAAATCCAATCATGAGACGAAGAAAGCCCACTCTTAATAAGTCCAACAATGCAAAAGACAGCTATGCTAACTGCCATTCCCAAGTATTCCCACATATTCTCAGGAACGTCCGAAGTGAGAGACAATTTTAGTTTTAGGCTCTCCTCAGACATATAAATGGAAAATATAAACAGGAAGAACGCAACGCTAAATAAAGCTATCACGCGTGGAAGACTGATGATAAAATCTTCGGAATTATCTGATAGATACCTCGTAATTACAATTGAAACTGACAGAGCTAAAAAAGCATCAAGAAATGCACCAGCAATTTTGTTCATCCCATTGTTTTTGTTTGAGGAATACACGTGACCTAAAGCGAACGACATAGCCATGAACATTGAGAAAACCGCTACAAAGACATATTCATCCTGTATCCCACTATTCTTGAGCATCTCCGACACAACAGTTGCTATTATCGTAGCAACCGCAATAAAGAAACTGAAAACGTTAATAGGGTCCGGATTATTTTTATCGTCAGTCATTAATCACCACCGTCTTCACTGTCTATCAAAACGCAAACTCCTCCACGCTGAACTGCTCGACGACCCTCTCAAAGTCGCTCTCTGGCGCGTAAACGAAGCCACAGCGGGTGCACTTCAAAACGCCGTTCTCCTCCACGAGTGGAGAGAAGCAGACCGGACAGCGGTACTCCTCTCGCTTCAAAGAGTCATAAACTTCATCCCTCATGACGAGCAGGTTAAGGTCACTCTCCCAGTCCTCGTGGAGCATTCCCCAGTAGGGGGTCTCGACGGGGTAGAAGTCCTCGAGGATTAGGGCCTTAATCCCTATCCCTCTAATTCCTGGCGGAAGCCTCTCGGCCGGCTCGATGGAAACGACGAACTGGTCGTAGAACTCGATGTTTTCGGCCCTAACGGTTAAACCCCTTGACAGCCTTGAGCGGAGCGGAATCACCTGGAGGAACAGGTTTTCCCGCTCGACGTCCCAGCTCGCGCTTATTGAAACGCTTCCCTTAACGAAGAACTGGGTTATCGAGCGCTCGTCCCGCTCCTCCCCAGCGAAAGAAAAGCCCAGCTTTCTCATCGCCCTTCCGAGGAAGTTCGGCCGGGGAAGCTTTCCATAGTTAATCAGATACTCCCCTATCCACCCGGCTAAGGGCATGGAGTAGCCGACGAAGGCCTGCCTCTCGACGCGCAGGTAGGCAACGCTGGGGAGGAGCTTGAACTGGTCGAGCATCGGAAGAAATAGGTGAAGGGACTATAAATAGCTAACTCCCGAAGAACTCGTCGAGGCTTATGCGTCTCTTCCGCTTTGCCTTCGCCTTCTCCTTCTTGACTTCCTTCTTGAGGTCTTTCGACTTTTCGGCCTTAGATTTCTTCTCCTTCCGGGCCTCGCTCTCGGCCTTTTTCTCCGCCTTCCCGTTCTTCCCGTTGAAGCCATCTAGATAGCCGTTCTTTCCGTTCGAAGAGCCGGTGCGCTCCTTAATCATCTTCTCGCAGACGTCTGCCGAGAAGCCGAGTAAGGTCCTCTGCTTTTCGGGCAAGACCGTCTCGAAGAGCGTCTTTATGTCCTTCTCCGTCAGGCAAATCCTCTGCCGCGTGTAGTCCTTGACCTTATAGCGGGTAACCAGCATCTTCGCAGTGGGCAGGTACTTTTCCACCGCGCCTTTGCTCACCGTCAGGACGATTTTTCCACCGCACTTGGGACAGCGCCCGATGAGCGGAAGCCTCCGATATTTCGTGTTGCACTTCACACAGCGGAACTCCTGCCTCGTGAAGCTCCTCAGGTTGCCCCTCAAATCTGGAATCAAGTGGGAGTTGAGTATTGTCTCAGCAACGTGATGCTCATCGACCGCGCGAATGCGCTCCGCCAAAGCGAGCTGTCTCTCGACCTTCTCGACCATATCGCCGAGCTGTTTGTACAGGCTCATCTTCGGGCCGAGGCCGATGTCGTCGGTATCGTGGGTGAACTTTATGCCCTCGTACATCTCCGGCCTGCCGAGTCTATCTTCAACGCGCTCGATGAACTTGATTTCCTTCGGCGATTTCATCTCGTAGGTGGCCTCATAGAACTCAAGGGGATAATAGCGGACGACGTCCATGTTGTGAACCTCGCTGTCCACCTCACGCGGGTCGAGCCTCGTCGTAACGACCAGCGGTGCGTCCATCTTTCCACCGCGTTTTTCGGGGAGGTAGTACTTGCTGAAGTTTAGGAGCGCATCGAGGAGGAGCATGACAGCGTCCTCGTCGCCGTCGCAGTTCCTCCTCTTCGCGGCGTGATAATACGGGTGCGCATAGCCGACCAAAACGTCGGAGAAGCCGATTATCCTGCCGATGATTCCGGCAGAGGTGTGTGGGGCAAGACCTATGACGAGGTGGCCTATCAAATCCTCCATCTTCTCGGCGTTGTAGAACCTCGGCAGGCCGTAGAACTTCTCGAGCAGGTCGTCAACGAAGCGCGCGACCTTGAGGAGGTATTTTCCTGCCGCGTAGGAGAGGATTATGTCCTGAACCTTCAGCTCGACTATCTGGTCGTCCCGTTCAAGCGGTTTGCCCTCGAAGTCATGCGTATAGCCGAGCTCGCGAAGCTTTTCAACGCTTACACCGATTTCCTTCGGCTTGAAGTGGGTTATTGGAGCATCTGTCGCGTCGAAGCGGATTGTGCCGTCCTTGAAAACGTAGACGTCGTTCTTAACCCTCAGGAGGCCCTTTTCGAGGGGTTCGGCCATTTTGTAGCCCGATGTCATACCCTTGACGCCCTTGAGCCTGTCGATGCCGTAGACCTTGACGTTGTCCATAGCCCGTTTCAGGAGTTCGGAGGGCTTTATCTCCCTCTGTGCATAGGGCTTCAGCTCGACGTCACAGCGCGGACAGCGGAAACCGAACTCCTTCGCCTCGCTCTCTGGATAATCGACGTTGCACTTGGGGCAGTGCCAGAGGAGCTCCTTCCTCGTCCCGCAGACCGGACAGAGGTGCTCCGGACCGGTATGACCGCACTTAGGACACTTGAAGAAGGCTATCTCGACCTTAGCTGTTTTTCCTTCCTCCGCGGCCTTTTTAATGTCCCTGCTCGGACCTCCCGCAAGACCAATCGGGAAGAGCACCTGGACCGGGGGCTTCATCTTCCTCTCCTTGGCCTTCTCGGGCCTGCCCATTCTGGCCCCTATCCAGCTTATTCCCCTGTCCCGAATCTTTATCGGGTTGTTCTCGTTGATGACGTCGATGACCGTGAAGAAGGGTTTGGCTTTAAACTCCCACTCAAGGTTGCCGAGGGGAATTAATAGCGCGGCGCTCCAGGGGTAGTCAACGACGATGACCTTTCTCCCCCCCTCGGCCCTCTCGAGCCTGTGGGGCAGACCGAGGAGCTCAAGGTAGCGCTTAATCTGTGGGTCGTTTTCGAGGATTATCTTCTTCGCGAACCTCAGCTTCCTGAACTCGCCCCACTCGATTTGGGCGTTGAGGAGGGCCTTTTGAAGTTCCTCCAATTCCTCAGGCTTCAGCGTGTTCCAGTAAAGGGTGTAGTAGGGGTGGAAGGGTATATCGAGGACTTTCGAGAGATGTATTGCCAGCTCAACGCTCGGCCTAACCCTGAGCGAGTCTCTCAAAAGGCTCTCAAGGAAATCGGGGTCCACTTCAAGGTATTCGGCGGCCTCTTCAATCGCCTCGCGCGGGTTGTCGGAGAACGGCTTTAGCTCCACCTCGTAGAGCTCCTCGATTGCCTTAACGAGTTCCTGAACCCACCACTCCTCAACGTAGTTGGCAGGCAGAAGCGTCTGGTTGTTCTCGACGAAGTCTCCGAAGTTGATGAGCGCGTCGCCAACGTATAGAATCTCCTCAACTTCGTTTTTAACCTTAAGAGCCGTCTCGTAATCGTCAACTTTTACGACGCTCCCGTCCTTGAGCTTGACTATAGGGCCTTCCACCGTTGTCGCTGGGGTAACGATACAGCCCTTTCCGGGCCTCTCGGTTTTCATCTGCGTGCCGATAGCTATGAACTCATCGAGGATTAGCATCGTGGCCGGGTTAACGCTCCACGTCGCGAAGCCGCTGACACGACTCCTTCCATAACGCAGGCGGAAGCCACCGTTGGTCGAGGGCTCGGCGAAAAGGGGCCTGCCGCCGATTATCTCCTTCGTGTACTTCTTGTTCGGGGCTATGTTTGCCCTAAACTTCTCGTAAAGCTCGTAGTAGAAGCCCTTCTCGACCTTCTCGGCGACTTCCTCTTTAGTTGAATCCTCGGCCTTGGATTCGTCGGCCTTAGGCTCCTCGGATTTGCCCTTCTCCTTGGCCTCGACGAACTCCTTTATCCAGTCCCAGCCTTCAACTCCCATCTTATCTATGTACTTGACGAGCTTCTTGGCCTTCTGGAGAACACCCTCAGCCAAAACGAGAATAGCCCCACCGCGCAGGTGGTTGGTCTCGACGCCGGGAACGTTCCTGTGACTCACTTCCACCTTATCGGTCTCCTCACCGGTTATCTCGATGGGGATGTTCCTCATCGCGAGCCTTACCTCATCGGCTTCCGGATGGTACTGCAGTCTCGTAACGGCGCGGTGGTAAAGGTCGACCTCCTCGACCATCCTCTCAATGTGCTCCTCGCTCGGCTTGAAGCGGTCGAGGCCGAGCTTTTTCCTCACGTAGTCGCCGACGAGGACGCTCAGGGCCTGCGCCGTTCCGCCGGAGCTCCTTATCGGACCGGCGTAGTAGAGGGCCAGGTATTCAGAATTGTCGGCCCAGGTGTTGCGCTTGATTTTGACGTCAGCGATTCCCTCAAGCGGGGCGGAAACGATGCCCTCCGTGAGTATCGCGAGGGCGGTTCTAACTGCCTGCTCCGCGTACTTCTCCTTGCTCCCCAAATCACCGAACTTGCCCTCGATGATTTCATCAACAATCTTCAGCGCGGCCAGCTCCTTACCGTACTCCTTGACCAGCTCCCTAATCCTCTCGGCTACCCCCGGAGGACCGACGAGGCTCTCAACACGGCCGGCCATATCGGTTGCCTGAGGAACCTCAACGTCCAGACTGGGGTCCTTCCCCTGAGAGCGGGCTTTCCTCGCTATCTCGTAGGCCCGGTCAATCTCGCGCTGAAGTGATTCGAAGTATGCCTTCATCTCGGGTGAGTAGAGCTCCTCTCCCATTCAAACCCCCTCGCAGAACTGCTCGAAGCTTATAACCGCCCTCAAACGGGCCGTTTCAACGTCTATTATCGGGACGCGTGCCGGAGTGGGAACTATGTTGACCATCTTCTGGAACTCGGTCTGGGCCTGCCATGTTCCGCTGTTGATGACGAAAACTCCGTTGTAAATCCTGTACTCCATGACGTGAACGTGACCGGCCTGGAACAGGTCCGGAACGCTCTCGATGACGAGGGTATCCTCGGGGTCAGGGGCTATGGGAACCTTGTTCCCGAAGGTCGGCGCGAGGTGCCTTAACTTGAGCAACTCGACCATCGCCTCCGCAGGTCTGTGGTGGGTCCTGTTGGGAACGAAGTCAACGACGTCCTCTATGCCCCTCCCGTGGGCGATGAGGAACTCCCTGCCGTGAAGCTCTATCACGGCGGGGTTGCTTATTATCACGGCGTTCTTGAGCTTGTATATCGGCTTAGCGTACTCCTCGTAGAAGCCGGGCTGTGGGAGGGCCATTCTTGCTGCATCGTGGTTGCCCGGGCCGATGAACATGGTTATATGGTCAGGAACGTTGCGGAGGAGATTGGCCAACGCCTCGTACTGGTCGAAGATGTCTGGGATGGCCAGCTCGTTGTACTGGCCGGGGTAGATGCCGACGCCGTCAACGACGTCACCGCCGATTATCATGTACTTAATCCTGCTCACGAGTTCTTCCTCGGCCCTGCTGTTGACCTCACCGTTGAGCCATTCGAGGAACTTCTCGAAGGCCTTCTCGCAGAACTTGTTCGAGCCGACGTGAATGTCGCTCAGCAGAACCGCGTAGACCTTCTCCTCCAGGGGAGGCTTCTGCTTTCTGAACTTCGGCACATCGGGAAGGAAGACGCGGTTGGCGAAGAAGATTCCCCTGCCAGGCTGACCGCGGAAGGCAACCACAGAATCCGGCATTATCGTGTTGTAAGCTTGAGCCGCGTTCTCCCTGTCCCTACCGAGGAAGACCTTAATCCGCCCGGTGGCATCTTCCACCTCGAACATGTAGCCCTTCGTCGTCTCGCGCTTGTCATTGACGAGGCCGATTATGGTAACTTCATCATCCCGGATATAGCCGAGCTTTGCTATATCAACAACACTTCCAATTTCCGGGTTCTCGCGGAAGATTCTGCGCATCTTCCTGAGCCTTGATTTAAAGTAGCTCGAATAGGCTTGGATTATTATCTCCCCTTCCCTGCTGGCGACGTTTTTGACCTTGGGCGCTTCAAACTTTACGTTTTTGACATCAAACTTAACCGTCCAGTCATCGGGAATGTCCTTGGCACGGTAGTAAAAGCCCTCTTTGGGTCGTATAACAACATTCTCATACGTGGAGTAAACCTTTTCCCCTTCAACCTCCTCGCCAACGTACGCTATGGGAATCCCGTAGTCACCGTAGACGATTTTTGGCTTCACACCGTTTCCGTTCTCATCATTCTCGTAGTACTCCTCGCTATCGGTGTAACCCCCGTAGCCGTTGCCGTTAGAGGGTTCGGCTTCCAGTGGAAGTGAGTCCTCAACCGATGAGGACTCATCTAGGGGGCCGATTGTCATGTCCTCGGATTCCCCGGATTCAGGCACTCCAATGGAAACAAAACTCTCCCCCTCAGAAATCTCGCTGGAGATTTGTTCTTCAACAAGATTAGAGGTAGAAGATTGCTCCAATTCAGGGACAGTTCCAGTAGAAATCGAAGTCTCGCCAACAATTTCGGCTGGTTCAACGCCTTCTTCCCCAGAAGAAGCCGTAAAAACTTCGCTTTCCACGACATCTCCAGCGGAAATAGAACCCGATGCTTCCACGGATTCAACGTTTTCAGAAGAAGGAATTTCTTCGGGCTGAGAAGCCATAACAGTTTCAGAAACGGGAGTTTCAGCCGATTCAGCAAAGTCCTCATATATTTCCTCCTGAGAGACCTCAAGAGGCCCTTCTTCAGAGACCTCAACAGATGTCTGCTCAGTGAGTTCTCCAGTGGAAAAGAGACCCTTCTCGACGAGGAAGGCCTCCGCTATGGAGGAGTCTATGACGAAGGTCCCCCGAGCTTTGGCGAACTTTATCAGCTCAGCCAGAGTGAAGTCCCTCTTGTAGTGGGGTTCGAGGAGGTAGTAGGCGGAGGGGGTTATCAGGTAGTTGTTCTTGATTAAATCCTCAATCAGCATCAGAACAACCTCCTCTGCTTGGAGAGGGTGAGCGTGAGCAGGCTCCTAACCTGCTCGTCGTGGCGGTAGATGTTCTTCACCATGTAGGGGGTGACGTTTAGCCTTATCTCCTTTGTTCTGCCGTAGCGACCCTTGCTCACGACCTTAGCGTTGATTATGCCGAGCATATCAAGTTCGTTTATAAGGTCACTCACGCGCCTCTGGGTGAGGGGTTCGACGTCAAGGTGGTCGCAGAGGGACTTGTAGACGGAGTAAACGTCGCCGGTGTTGGCTGGTAGCTCGCCATTCTCGTCGAGCATGACTATCGCGTAGAGGAGGACCTTCGAGTGGAGCGGGAGGGTCTTTATGACTTCCTCCATCGTGTCCTGCTCAATCTTCTCCTGCGCCTTCCAGACGTGCCTTTCGGTTACCTTGCTCGCCCCCTCGCGCTCCGCTATTTCACCAGCGACGCGGAGCAAATCCAAAGCCCTCCTCGCGTCGCCATGCTCGCGAGCAGCCAAAGCGGCACAGAGAGGAACGACCGCATCGTCGAGTACACCATCGTAGAAGGCCTCCTTTGCGCGCTGCATGAGGATGTCCCGGAGCTGGTTGGCATCGTAGGGCGGGAAAACGACTTCCTCCTCGCTCAAACTTGAAAGAACGCGGGCATCGAGATACTCTTTGAACTTGAGGTCGTTTGAAATGCCGATTATGCTGACCTTCGCCCTCGAGAGCTCGGTGTTTATCCTCGTGAGGGAGTAGAGTATGTCGTCCCCGCTCTTCTTGATGAGCTTGTCTATCTCGTCCAGAACGATTATTACAAAGCGCTCCTTCGCGTCTATAACCTCTTTCAGCTTGGCGTAGACCTCATCGGTCGGCCAGCCGACGAGGGGAACCTCCACACCGCTCTCCGCTTTAAAGTGGTTGACTATCCTCGCGAGAACGCGGTAGTGGGTGTCGACTATCTCGCAGTTGATGTAGATGACCTCGACGGGAATGTTGTACTTCTCGGATATCTTCTTTAGCTCCTCGGTTACGAACTTCACTGTCACGGTTTTACCGGTTCCGGTCTTGCCATAGACTAAAACGTTGGAAGGAGTTTCACCCCTTAAAACAGGAACAAGGATATGAGCTAGCTCGTCAATCTGCTCGTGCCTGTGCGGAAGTTCCTTTGGCGTGTAGCTGTGCCTCAAAACTTCCTTGTTCTTGAAAATCTTCTTGGCGTGGAGGTACTTCTCGAATATTGAGTTCAAGTAGCCATCACTGTCCATGGTCTCACTCTCCACAGGAAACACAGGTTCAGATGTTAATTAGCGTCAAAGATTTGATTTATATCCAACATGATGTCAAATTTATTCGGCAATATTAGGCTATTCTAGATATATTTTTCGATCTAATTTGAACATACGACACAGTTCCACCCGAAGCACCGGATACAGTGGAAAGCATAGCCTACTGCGCGGGCCGGGTTTATATGCCTTGTTGAACAGAGAGATGTAAAAATATGCCAAAGAAAACGGCCTTCAGAATCACAAGTATTCCCTCTCATCCTCAAGCCCCAAAAGAATCCTCTGAAGCAGTTTTTCGGCCTCCTCCCGCGGCATCCCAACTTTAACGGTCAGAAAGGCCAGCAGGTCATCCTTCGTGGCCCCCTTCTGAAGACGTTCGTAAACCATTGCCAGAACCCTTTCCTCAAGGGCACGCTGGAAGCTTTCTTCCAAGTTGAGAGCGGAAACCGCCGAGAGGAGACCCCAGAGGAGTGCAGACAGGGCATCGTTAAACTCGTCCTTGCCAAGACTCTTGAGGTCGAGGTCGACGGCGAGGTACACGTCATCGTTCATTCCAGCGAGAATGAACTTCATAAGCTTCACTTCGGCGTTCAGTCTGAGGAGGGCGTGGTATATCTTGAGCTTATCATCGTTGGATAAGGTGTACGTTTCAAGCCCCAGCGGAGCGAGCAGACGAACAAAGCCCTCTTCAAAGGACAGCATGAGGCTAAAGGGCATTCTCGGGTGCTCGGCTATATAGAGGTTCGGCTCAACGGCCCTCACCTCCCATGGGAGGTCAACGATATCGTTTGCATCATCTCTACCGGAGCGCAACCAGTTAAGGAGTGTTTCGGGTGTTTCCACGGGAAACCACCACTAGAAATAGGCATCAACAAAATTAAACTTTAGGGTATCCACTGGAAATCGGACAAAGGAGTAAACAGCTATGTTCATCATAACTTTAAATTTGTAAAGTCTATGCGGCGAAAAACTTTGCTTCCACTGAAGGAAAAATGAACTAGTATGTCCACAACAATGTGAACATTACAGCACAGAAGAGTTCATTATCAGTAAACAAAATCACTTAAAAAATATTAATTGTTAAGCACTTTTATACCCCCAGGGAGTTTTGTTTCCACTGGAACCGGCTTTTGGCTACTCCCAGTTTGAATTGCTTTGAGAGGTGATAAACTCCCCCGTTTTCTATTTATCATCTAATAGATATACTTTTCGGTAAACATTGTTCAACAATTTTGAATGTTCACAGCTGTAATATGATTATTGTGCATTCAGCATAAATTATTAATGAACGCAATCTAAGAAAACAACGTAAACAAAATTTGCTCTCTCTTTTTGCATCTATCAAAGTGCTTGAGACCGTCCTTTCTCCGAAAGTGGGTTCCAGTGGAAATAAAACTCTGGGGGGTCTTTTCGATGTAAATCGAAAAAGACCTTTATTTCCACTGGAAAACGACTCTCCGTTGTAATCATTAGCTTTAGTAATTCAAAGACGGAGTGGCTCCCTTGTTTGCCGGGCATCTGAAACGCAAAGCCGGGTGTTTCAGTCCTCAATTTCCACTGGAAAGCAGTAATCTACTAACCGTGTTTATCTTTTTCAGTATTTTCTGGTGTTTTCAGTAAGTATTGTCCGAGTATTTCCCTTTTTTGCCTGAAACAACGAAAATCTTAAAAGATAGGGGTTCCCCCTTGGATGGGCAAAAAGTATATAATCCCCCTAGATTTACTAACAACAAAGGTATTGGGTGGTTGTTATGGTGAAGAGGAAGGCCGTTGATGAGGTTAAAGAGCTCGATGAGTTCGAAGAACTTGAAGTGGCCGAGGACTCATCCCCCCCAGCTAAAAAATCTACAAAAGAAATCAAAACCCTTGAGGATTTGCCGGGTGTTGGTCCTGCAACCGCTGAAAAACTGCGCGAGGCCGGTTACGATACAATAGAGGCCATAGCCGTCGCTTCACCGCTCGAGCTTAAAGAGATAGCGGGGATAAGCGAGGGTGCCGCGCTGAAGATAATCCAGGCCGCCAGGGAAGCCGCCAACATCGGAACCTTCATGCGCGCCGACGAGTACATGGAGAAGCGCAGGACGATAGGGAAGATTTCCACTGGAAGCAAAGCCCTCGACAAGCTCCTCGGCGGCGGTATAGAGACGCAGGCCATAACCGAGGTCTTCGGTGAGTTTGGAAGCGGTAAGACCCAGCTCGCGCACACTCTTGCCGTCATGGTTCAGAAGCCGCCCGAAGAAGGCGGCCTCGGCGGTTCGGTGATATGGATTGACACGGAGAACACCTTCAGACCCGAGAGAATACGGCAGATAGCCGAGGCGAGAGGTCTTGACCCCGACGAGGTCCTGAAGAACATCTACGTGGCGAGGGCCTTCAACAGCAACC
>NZ_JAMONU010000070.1 GCF_027066465.1 Thermococcus sp. | reverse complement strand
CCTATGCCCGCGATAGCCTAACGACAAAACTTCCGGAGGTGCCAGAAATGGCTGAGGAGCACGTCGTCTACATCGGAAAGAAGCCGGTTATGAACTACGTCCTCGCCGTGATAACCCAGTTCAACGAGGGCGCTAAGGAGGTCAGCATCAAGGCTCGCGGTAGGGCTATCAGCAGGGCCGTTGACGTCGCCGAGATTGTCAGGAACAGGTTCCTCCCAGAGGTCAGGGTTAAGGAGATTAAGATAGGCACCGAGGAGCTTCCGACTGCCGACGGCAGAACCGCCAACACCTCAACTATCGAGATTATCCTCGAGAAGCCGTGAATTTAATCCCTTTCCTTTTCCTTAGGGTTTCTGCTTACACTGATTTTTCATAAGTCTTTCGACGATTTCTCCCCATGTTCTTGGCTCCCGTGCCATTTAAAGTCATTGTTTTGTTTATGAAGAAACTTTTTTAAGAGTGCCCAATCAACCCCAACCTGTGAGGTGGTAACATGGCCGCAATGATGACCGTGGGACAGGTGGTCAAGAGAAAAGCAGTGGTCGTTAGGCCGGATGACACAGTGGAGCGTGTCGCAAGGATACTCTCCAGGCACAAAGTTGGAAGCGCCGTCGTCGTTGAAAACGATGAGATAGTCGGTGTCATTACCGATAGAGACATACTCGACAAGGTCGTTGCGAAGGGACGCGACCCCAAGACGGTAAGGGTTCGTGAGGTCATGACAAAGAACCCGGTGACCATAGAGGACGACTACGACATCGGCGATGCCATAGACAAAATGATGGAGAAGGGCATAAGGAGACTCCTCGTAACGCGCCTCGGAAAGCCGGTTGGGTTCGTCACGGCCGCTGACCTTCTGGCGGCGCTGAACACCATGAACAGCGAGGAAGAGGAGGAAGAGGTCGAGGAAACTGAAGTTTACGGCATCTGCGAGCTCTGCGGTCAGTACGGCCCGCTCTACAAGGTCTACATAGAGGGCCAGGAAAGATGGATTTGCGAGAGCTGTAAGGACAGCCTCAACCTATAGCTTTCAGCTCTCTCATTATCTCATCGAGGATTATCCCAAACTCCATGTTCCTGTTCTCAACGCTTAGAACGTGGGTCTTTCCGAGGGGCCTGAACTTGTCAACCATTCTTCTGTGGACAACCGCCAGAAGGGGTTTGTCCGAGTTCAGCACCTCGCCAATAGCTTTTACGAACTCGTCGCTCTTGTACTCCATCGGGCCGATTTCGTCTATGACAATCAAATCCGCCTCAACTAGAGCGCGCCTTATCGCCGAAACGCCAACTCTCTCAAGCTCGTCAACGTGGACGACGTACTTTCCGAAGGGAACCCCGAGCAAGTGCGACGTTCCGCGCAGGCTCGCGAGCGTTCCCTCCTCACCAGTGTCGAGGGCGATGATTTTGAAGCCTATCCTCCTTCCGTTTCGCCTAACTTCCTTAGTTATCATGCCTCCAACGATGTAGCCCCATCTCTCAACTTCCCTCGCGACCCTCTCGACGAGCGTCGTCTTCCCAACCCCTGCCGGGCCGGTCACGAAAACCCTTACCATTTTCACCACCGAAGGAGCTTTAAGTTCCTCCCTTAAACCCTTTGGGGTGGTAGCTGTGGAGATAAGGTATAAGCCTGAGGAACTCACCAGACTTCCGAGAACCGTTCGCTATGAGACGGGAAAGGTTATCATGATTGACCAGACGCTTCTGCCGAGGGAGTTCAGGACCATCGAGCTGAGAACCGTTGACGAAGTCGCCGATGCAATCATCACGATGAAGGTGCGCGGAGCTCCGGCCATTGGAGCGGCGGCCGCCTTCGGCCTGGCCCTCTACGCGGACACGAGTAAAGCCAAAACCAGGGATGAGTTCATGGACGGCTTTTACAGGGCCTACGACAGGCTGAGGAACACACGCCCCACCGCCGTAAACCTCTTCTGGGCGCTCAACAGGATTAAGAAGCTCGTCGAGGAGAACGCCGAGAGCCCCCTGGAGGAAATAAGGAAGCTCATAGTTGCGGAGGCCCAGAGGATAGCGGACGAAGACGTCGAGGCGAACCTAAGGATGGGCCACTACGGTGCCGAGGCCCTGCCGGAGGGCAACGTTCTCACCCACTGCAACGCGGGGAGCCTGGCTACGGTCCAGCTCGGAACCGTTGGAGCCGTTCTGCGCGTGATGAACAAGGACGGAACGCTGAAGCTCCTCTGGGTGGACGAGACGAGGCCCGTCCTTCAGGGGGCCAGGCTTTCCGCGTGGGAGTACCACTACGACGGAATTCCACTGAAACTAATAACTGACAACATGGCCGGCTTCGTGATGCAGCAGGGAAAAGTCGATGCAATAATAGTCGGCGCCGACAGGATAGTGGCCAACGGCGACTTCGCCAACAAGATAGGCACCTACACCCTGGCGGTTCTCGCGAAGGAGCACGGGATACCGTTCTTTACGGTGGCACCGCTCTCGACGATTGACCTCTCTCTAAAAAGCGGAAAGGAGATACCGATTGAGGAGCGGAAGCCGGAGGAAGTCTTAACCTGTGGCGGTTGCAGAATCGCCCCAGATGTGGACGTCTACAACCCGGCATTCGACGTTACACCGCACAGGTATCTGACCGGCATAATAACAGATAGGGGCGTCGTTTACCCGCCGTTTGAGAGGAACCTGAAGAGGTTGTTCAAGGAAGAACCTTGAAGTCCCTCTCTCCATATTTCCTAGTGCCTCTCCCTTACGATGTCCTCACTCAGCTCACCCTTAACGGACTTCAGAAGCTCCCGAACTTCCTCTATTGAAGGGGCTTTCTTTAGGAACTTCTTCAGGTGGGGATACGTTATCATCAGCTGGGCG
>NZ_JAMONU010000069.1 GCF_027066465.1 Thermococcus sp. | reverse complement strand
GTTGAAGCGGTGAAGAACTCGCTGAAGCCGAAAACTGCAATCGTCGAGGGTGAGCTGGTCGCCGTTGGTGAGAACGGCCGTCCGAGGCCCTTCCAGTACGTTCTGAGGAGGTTCAGGCGGAAGTACAACATCGATGAGATGATTGAGAAGATTCCCCTCGAGCTGAACCTCTTCGACATGCTCTACGTCGACGGCGAGAGCCTCATCGACACGAAGTTCGTCGAGAGGAGGAAGAAGCTCGAGGAGAGCGTTGAGGAAAGCGAGAAGATAAAGCTTGCGGAGCAGCTGGTGACAAAGAAAGCCGAGGAAGCAGAGGAGTTCTACAAGAGAGCCTTGGAGCTTGGACACGAGGGGCTTATGGCAAAGCGCCTTGACGCCGTCTACGAGCCAGGAAACCGCGGGAAGAAGTGGCTGAAGATTAAGCCAACGATGGAGAACCTCGACCTCGTAATCATAGGCGCGGAGTGGGGCGAGGGAAGGCGTGCTCATCTGCTAGGTTCCTTCCTCGTTGCCGCCTACGACCCTGAAACCGGCGAGTTCCTGCCCGTTGGAAAGGTCGGCAGCGGCTTCACCGACGAGGATTTGGTCGAGTTCACGAAGATGCTCAAACCGCTCATCGTTAGGGAAGAGGGTAAGTTCGTCGAGATACAGCCGAAGGTCGTCATCGAGGTTACCTACCAAGAGATACAGAAGAGCCCGAAGTACAAGAGCGGCTTCGCGCTCCGCTTCCCGCGCTACGTTGCATTGAGGGAAGACAAAAGCCCGGAGGAAGCCGACACGATAGAGAGGGTCGCCCAGCTCTACGAGTTCCAGGAGAAGTTTAAAGCGAAGAAGTAAAGCCGCTTTCAAAGGACTTCAGCCTTTCCTCGATTATCCTCCTCGCGTAGTAGTAGGCGAACCTGAACGAGGCTTCCGAGGCCCTGTAAACGTACATCAGAACGCCCAGGGAGACGATTGCCATAACCCCTGCAACTGGGCCGGCACCGGCCAGCAGGAGCATCGCGGGGGCGTCGTAGAGGCCGTGTATCAGCGCCGCCTTGAGGTAGCCGAGAACTGGGTCGCCCGTAAGGGCCAGTTCGAGGGCTATCGCCGTCCAGACCACGTGGTAAGCTATGACTATCAGCCTCACGAAGGCACCTATAGGGTTGCCGCTGAAGAAGAGGAGCAGGAAGTAGCCGATACCCTCAATTATTCCAAAGGCCAGGGCGGTCTTGATTGTGAGGTTCCAGCGGTAGAGCTTGCTCTCACCGGTCTTGACGAAGTAGGGAATCAGCTTCGCACCTTCTTCAACCGGGCCGACGATGAGGGCGAGGATTGCAAAGGCCATCGCACTCCCCCAGAAGGCGTAGAGGACGGCACCCTCAACGGCCATGGCGACGAGAACGGCCAAAAAACCCCATGCAAACCCCCTTGGGAGGGACACCATCGGCATTACCCTGTCGGTTTCGGAAAGCCACGAGAGCGTCCTTATGAAAACCCCGAGGCCAATCACCACCGCAGCGAACAGGTAGAGCAGAACCAAAAGCTCTCCGACCATGCCACCACCTCTTAACTTTCTGCAGTGGTATTTTTAAGCGTTCTCTCCCAGAGTTTTTTGACAGGGATGTGTTAAAATTCTAAAGAGGCAACGCTTTTATACGCAGGTGAATTTACACCGATGGTGGTAGCTGTGGAAAAGGGTGAAAAACTCATCGAGGCTTTCTTCAGGGAGAGAGCAGTTCTCTTCGGGCACTTCATCCTGACGTCCGGAAAGGAGAGCGACTACTACATCAACGTCAAAAAGCTCATCACGGAACCCGAGGTGCTCGGCCTGATAGCTAGGCTCATGAAGGAGAAGGCAGAGGAGCTTGGCATAGAGTTCGACCGCGTTGCCGGGCCGGAGCTTGGGGCGGTTCCCATAGCAACGGCACTCTCGCTCGAGACCGGGAAGCCCCTCGTTATCGTCAGGAAGAAGCCGAAGGGACACGGAACCGGAAGCCTGGTAGAGGGAGAAGTGAAGCCGGGCGACAGGATTCTCCTCGTAGAGGACGTTACTACAACGGGAGGGAGCGTCCTCCGCTCAGCAAAGGTTCTTGAAGAACTCGGAGCGAGAATAGCCGCGGTTTTTGTGGTCATTGACCGGGAGGAAGGCGCCGCCGAGAACCTTAAGGATTACAGGTTCGTTCCCCTCCTGACGGTGTCACAGCTTTTTGAACGGAAGAAGGGAGCGAAGTAAAGCTTCCAGCCTCTCGAGCATTCCCCTTTTTCTTTTCCCAAAAATCCACTCGCCTATAACGTTTCCCGCCGAGACTATATCCCTTGAGGCCCTTGAACGGGGGGCGTAGCTCAGAACCGGCCGCCCCATGTTCTGGCTCTCGGGAACCTTCGGGTCGTACGAGACCACGCCGACGACCGGAACGCCGGCCTTCTCCTCAATGTACTCAACAAGCTCGTCAACTACGGGCCTGGACTCGCGGACCTTGTTTATCAGCACCCCCACCTTAAGGCCGTAGGCCTCACCGAGCGCCTTCAGTTTACCGACTTCGTTCTCGAGCATCCTCCCGAAGGAGTGAATCGGTCCGCGTTCGACCTCAACGATTATGAGCTGATACTTGGCCAGGCGGAACGTGGAAATCGTATCAAAGGGGATTCCCACAGGGGAGTCTATTATCGTCAGCTCGTACCTCCTCTGGGCCTCCCTGACGATTCGCCTGAGCCTTCCCTGGTCTATGTTCAGAACGTCGTAAAGCCTCGAACTGCCCGGAAGAATCTCAACGCCCGTCCTCACGTCCCGGTATATGGAGTCGAGGAGCCTTGGACTCCTCCCGCTGAGGAGGGTGTGTAAGTTGGTTCTGGGGTTGTATATACCGAAGTGGAAGGCCAGCTTGGGAAGGTACAGGTCGCCGTCAACGGCGAGGGTCTTGAACCCGAGGCCCGCAAAGTAGGCCGACAGGTTCGCCGTCATCGTGGTCTTTCCAGCCCCACCCCTGCCGGTAACAACTATCGATACCAAACCCTAACCCCCGGATGCTTTGATTAAAAGAAATTATTGAGGGAAGCTCAAATGTAGTCCTCAAGCGTCTTGGCTTTCACCATGATGGCCGCCTTGCCGCGGCCGTAGAAGACCTCAACGAGGCCCTCAGACTCAAGCTCCTTAACGGTTTTGAGCAGAGCCGGGGCGGGGGTTTCAAGCTCGGCGCTGAGCTTCTGGAGGGCAACCGCCCTCTTCTTCGTGGCCAAAACCTTGTAAACAACATCCTTGCGGCGCCCAAACATCAAGCCGGCACCAATAGTAGTACGTTCTCGGAGTAAATAAACCTTCCGTGGACAATTTTGGAGAAAGTTCAAATGGCCATCAATGGGCAGGTTTATAAGCCGGGGAGAGCATCGCCGACCATGATGGGCACCGTAGAGGGACTCAGTGATGAGGGCCTTGGAATCCTGAGGGAGGGCAACCGGACGATTCTCGTTCCCCACACCGCGCCGGGCGACGTGGTCGAGGTCAGAAGGTGGAGGAGGAAAAAGAAAAAGCTCATAGCGACCGACTTTAAGCTAATCGAACCCTCACCAATCCGAGTCGAGCCGGAATGCCCCTACTTCGGGAGGTGCGGCGGCTGTCTGCTCCAGCACCTGCCATATGAGGAACAGCTCCGCTTCAAGGCATCAAAGCTCTCAAAGTATCTCGGTCTTAATGTCAATGTTATACCTTCACCGAAGATATACGGCCACAGAAACAGAATTGATATCGTCATTTCGACAACAGGAATAGGGTTCAGGCGCTACGGGACGTGGTGGGAGGCGGTCGACATAGCCGAATGCCCGGTCTTTGGGGGGACCAGCGGAAAAGTCCTGAAGGCCCTGAGGGAGTTCATAGAGGACGAGGGACTTTCACTCTACGACATGAGAAAGAATAGGGGGTTTTTGAGATACGTAGTAATCCGTGAGGGGAAATTTACCGGCGAGCTCATGGTGAACCTCGTGACGAAGGAAGGAACGCTCCCGGAGTCGTTCCCCGACTACTTCCCCTTCGCGACATCGCTCTACTGGAGCGTTAACAGGAGCGATAGCGACGTTTCCTACGGCGACGTCGAGCGCTTCTGGGGCAGTCCCTTCATCCGCGAGAGGCTTGAGGACGTGGTGTACCTCATTCACCCCAACAGCTTCTTCCAGACGAACAGCCATCAGGCGGTAAACCTGCTCAGGGAAGTGGAAAAGCTCGTTGAAGGGGAGAGGGTTCTCGACCTGTACTCTGGAGTTGGCACCTTCGGGGTTTACCTCGCCAAGAGGGGCTTTGCCGTTGAAGGTGTCGAGATTAACCCCTTCGCTGTTGAAATGGCCAACAAGAACGCCGAGCTGAACGGGGTAAGCGCCCAGTTCAGGGTGGGGAGCGATAGGGACGTGGGGGACCTGTCAAAATACGACACCGTGATAGTCGACCCGCCGAGGGCGGGCCTCCATCCGAAGCTAATCCGGAAAATCTTAAAAGACGAACCGGAGAGGCTAATTTACGTATCGTGCAACCCGAAAACGCTCTCCGAAAACCTTTACAAGCTGAAGGAGAAATACAGGGTTGAACACGCCGTTGGCCTTGATATGTTCCCGCACACACCCCACGTCGAGGCCGTCGTTGGGTTGAGCAGGTTTGATGTTTAAACTCAAAAGACCGATACCTTAATAAAGGATTGGTGCGTAGTTAGAACTTAGGTGGTGAGGATATGTTAGATGAGAGGGATAGGGTTATACTGGATATGCTCACCAAGGACGCTAGAACCCCTTTCACAGAGATAGCGAAGGTGCTCGGCATAAGCGAGACAGCGGTTAGGAAACGAGTCAAGGCACTCGAGGAAGCCGGAGTCATAAAGCAGTACACGATAGTGGTTGACCCCGCAAAGCTCGGCTACAACCTCGTGAGCATAACCGGAATAGACACCAAGCCTGAGAAGATTTTTGAGGTAGCGAGCAAACTCAAGGAGTTCGACTTCGTGAGGCACATCTACCTCACGAGCGGCGACCACATGATAATGGCCGAGGTGTGGGCACGCGACGGAGAAGACCTGTCTGACATAATCTCAAACAAAATAGGAAGGATTGACGGCGTCCTTAAGGTCTGCCCCGCGATAATCCTAGAGAAGATGAAGTGAGCCTAAAGGATTCTCTTTTTTATTTTGAACACACTAATCTTCTAAAAGCTCATTCTTCAAGCTGTCGTTTAAGCATCAAAATCCCAAAAACAACCGTGTAGTTCTCACCCAAAAGGACTTCAAGAAGCGCTTAGAATTCTGGTGGTCCCGCGGCCCGGATTTGAACCGGGGACCTGCGGATCTACAGTCCGCCGCCACTCCCAGGCTAGGCTACCGCGGGACCCCACTGACCAGCCCGAAGGATTATCCCCGGGGCAGGTTTATAAATTTTTCCCTCCGAATATCGGCGGTGAGAAAAATGGAAGAGCCGATAACCGTCGCGGTCCCGCTCGCGAAGAGGATGATGAACGTAATGGTGAACAAAAAGCGTCTTCCAAGCGGAGATGAAGTCAAGGGATTTCTGAAGGAGCTCGGCCTTGAAGAGCTTTACACAGGAAAAGGAATGGCGCTCTTCAGGAGCAGGGACGTTGTGGCGCTTCTCTTCCCAAGGGATAGCTTGGTCGTTGATGTAATCCCATCGAGCGGGGAGGTGAGCGACGCGCTTGAGGTCATAGCGTACCACGACAGAAAGCTCAACTCGCTAATCCTTGAGATACTTCCGGCCAACGATATAGAATACGAGGGCAACATCGGCCTCGAACCTGTTATAGTGAACCTGGAAACGGGGGAGCTTGAGAGCAATCCCGTTCTGGGGGACTTTGAAGTGGAAAAGGACGGCGTCTACCTAGTCATCGACAGAGAAACCTTCGAGCGCTGGAAAGATACTGGAAACCTCGACACGTGCCCCCTCTGCGGCGGTGAGCTCGCGTGGCGCGGGGAAAAGGCCCTCTGTCTGGACTGCGGCTACGGTGTTAAGGTGAGGTGATTCTCATGACCCGAACGGCAAAACGCCAGCTCGTCCTCTACTCGAGAAAGGCACACGAGCGCGGTTTAACCGCCGCTTTCGGCGGGAACCTGAGCGTCCGCGTCGGGAATTTGGTGTTCATTAAGGCAACCGGAGCTGTGATGGACGAGATGACGGAGGAGCAGGTGGCGGTGATAGACCTCAGCGGAAACCAGCTCTCCAGCGTTAGGCCCTCCTCCGAGTACAGGCTTCACCTGGCCGTTTACAGGGTGAGGCCGGACGTTAGGGCAATAGCCCACCTCCACCCGCCGTACTCGATAGTTGCCTCGACCCTCCTCGAAGGCGAACTGCCGATAATAACGCCTGAGGCGGAAATCTACCTCGGGAGAATCCCGATAGCGCCGTTCAGACCGGCGGGAACCGAGGAGCTCGCGGAAGTAACGGCAGAAGCTTTGAAGGGTGCGGACGCGGTTCTGATGGCGAAGCACGGAATCGTGACCGTTGGAAAAAGCCTGAAGGAAGCTTTTTACAAGGCGGAGCTGGTCGAAGAAAGCGCCAAGCTCTGGTACCTGAGCAGGAAATGAGCGGAAAAATCAAAGGCTCACTTAACCTGCTCGAGGGCACCGAGAACCTCCCATATGATGGTCCTCGTGTGCATGGGCATGTTCGGGTCCTCGCTAATCTCCTCGAGAATGGCTATAGCATCGGCCGCCCTAACCGCGGGCTCCTTGCTCTCGTCGAGGAGAACCTCTATGGCCTGCTCGGCGGCGCGCCTTATGTTCCTGGGAACGACGGTGTCCTGAACGACCTGCTCCTTGAGAACCTGCACAATCTGCTGAATCAGCTCGCTCATTCTATCACCCCCTTATCCTAAAAAATTGTAACTAAAATCCTCTCGGCTTATCATAGACCTTCCCGGCTAAAAAGCTTTTCGGTCAATCGTCGAAACCTTAGTGTATAAACAGGTTCATCAATACCCTAATCTGCTTCCAAAAGAACACGAAAAAAGTCCGATAACCAGGTCTGTTTATCAAGGGTTTTCAGGGTTGTAAAAAAACTGTTTTTATATTCGCCCGAATATTAAACATTTTTTCAGGAAAAGCCTTATTAACGGAAAAATTTAACAAAAACACCGGTGATACCATGAACAGGAACTTTGTGCTTGCCGGTTTGATTGCAACCGTTCTTGTTTTGGCTGTCGGGGCCAGCGGTTGTGTTGGAACCCAGAGCACGCAGGAGAAAGTCCTCGTCGTCGGAACCAGCGCTGACTTTCCGCCCTTTGAGTACAAGGACCCGAAGACGGGCAACATAACGGGGTTCGATATAAGCCTGATAAAGCTGATAGCGAAGAAGATAGGCTACGACAAGGTGAAGATTGTTGACATGAACTTCGACTCGCTAATCCCAGCCCTCCAGGCCGGCAAGGTGGACGTCGTGATAGCCGGCATGACGATAACGCCGGAGCGCGAGAAGGTGGTTGACTTCAGCATTCCCTACTGGACCGCCGACCAGGCTGTCGTCGTCAGGAAGGATTCCAACATACAGATTAACTCGATTAAAGACCTCTACGGAAAGACCATCGGCGTTGAAACGGGAACCACCGGTGCGATATACGTCAAGGACCACGTCGGCAAGAACGCGACCATAAAGGAGTACAGCACCTACGTTGCGGCCCTTGAGGCCCTTCTCAACGGTCAGGTTGACGTTATAGTCCTCGACTCCCCCGTTGCCAACATGTTCGTCCACAAGTACCCGGTCAAGATAGCCTACACCATAAAGACCAACGAGCACTACGGAATAGCCGTCAGGAAGGGCAACACCAAGCTCCTCAACGAGATAAACCAGGCCCTGAAGGAGATTATGAACTCGCCTCAGTGGGAGCAGCTCATAAAGGAGTACTTCGGCAGCTGATTCTCTCCATTTTTTTGGAGGTGTTGAGATGGCAGTAACCGCCACGACCGTTCCGCTGGACGTAGCCCTCCGAATGCTTCTCAACGGGACGAAGATGACAATAACCCTGTCCCTGCTCTCGATAGGGCTTGGATTTCTGATAGGCCTTCCGGTGGCCCTGATGGAAACATACGGGAACAAAGCCCTGAAATACGCCGCCATGGTTTACGAGGGAACGATAAGGGGCATTCCCCTCCTCGCGATATACTTCATAATATTCTTCTCGATGCCAATTCTAATAGGCTTTGGACTCTCACCCTTCTGGGCGGCCGTCGTTGGTCTGGGAATCCGCTCCTCAGCTTACCAGTCCCAGATATTCAGGAGCGGTATTCAGGCTGTAGATGAGGGGCAGATTGAGGCGGGGCTTTCCCTCGGCATGTCAAAACTGCAGGTGATAAGGCACATCGTTTTACCCCAGGCCCTGCGCTTCAGCATCCCAGCCTGGATGAACGAGTACGTCATAGTCCTCAAGGACACCTCGATAGCCCTCGCCATAGGCATCGTCGAACTCACGAGGGAGGCAACTTACCTCGTCTCGGTTACTGCTGAACCTTTCCGCTACTACGGACTCGCTGCACTCTTCTACCTGGTTATGGTCCTCCCGCTCACGTATCTGGCCAACTACATGGGAAGGAAGTACGGAATAAAGGGAACAGGGGGAGCTTCAAATGTCAGGCTCTGATAGGGTTCTCGTGGTTAGGAACCTTACGAAGAAGTTCGGCGAAAAGCCCGTTCTGAGGGGAGTTTCCTTCGACGTTGAGAGGGGCGAAACAAAGGTCATAATCGGCCCGAGCGGTGCCGGGAAGAGTACACTCCTCAGGTGCATAAACAGGCTAATTGAGCCGGACTCAGGGGAGATAATCTTCAACGGGGAGAACATCCTGGAAAGGGGCGTGGACATAAGGAAGGTGAGGGCGAGGATAGGCTTCGTGTTCCAGCACTTCAACCTCTTCAAGCACCTCACGGCACTTGAGAACGTTAAGATAGGCCTTAAGGTCGTTAAAGGCCTGAGCGACGAGGAGGCCGAGGAGAAAGCCTACAAAGCCCTGAAGATGGTTCACCTTGAGGAGGACGCGTTCCACAAGTATCCGGCCCAGCTGAGCGGCGGTCAGCAGCAGCGCGTCGCCATAGCGAGGGCGTTGGCGATGGAGCCGGAGATAGTTCTCTTCGACGAGCCCACCTCAGCCCTGGACCCACAGCTCGCCGGTGAAGTGCTCGACGTTATGCGCGAGCTCGCGAAGAAGAAGGTGACGATGCTCGTGGTCACCCACGAGATTGGCTTCGCCCTCAACGCGGCCGACGAGGTGCTCTTCTTCTACGACGGCGTCATCTGGGAGAGGGGAACGCCGAAGGACATACTCTACAACCCAAAGAGGGACGAGACGAGGGAGTTCCTGAAGAGGATAGCGGACCTCTCAGTCTTCGGAGGGGAGTGAGATGGAGTACGGGAGCTTGATAGCGAGCCACCTGCTCAGCGGGCTGAGGGTCACGCTCGAACTGACGGTGGTCGGCTTTCTCGGCGGCTTCGCGCTCGGTCTCATACTGGCCATAGCGAGAACCTACGGGGGAAGGCCAGCGAGGTGGCTCTCAACGGCGTACATAGAGCTTATTCGAGGAACGCCAATGCTGCTCCAGCTCTACATCATAGGCTTCGGCCTGCCGCTCCTCATCAGGCACTACTTTCCGAACTTCGTCATGAATCCAACCGTCGCGGCGGCGCTCGGAATAATGCTCAACAGCGCCGCCTATCAGGCGGAGTACATAAGGGGCGCCTTCAACTCCATCGACTACGGCCAGATTGAAGCGGCGGTCTCGCTGGGAATGTCGAAGTGGCAGATAATAAGGCACGTAACGTTTCCGCAGGCCTTCAGAATAATGCTCCCCAGCTGGACGAACGAGATGGTCTACCTGCTCAAGTACTCCTCGCTGGCGATGCTTCTAGCAGTCCCGGAGCTGATGTACCAAGCGAGCGTCGTTGCGTCGGAAACGTTCCTCTACGCCCAGATATACCTGCTCGTGGCGGTGATTTACCTCGTCTTCGCGACGCTGATAATCCAGGCGATGAGGGTCGTCGAGATGAAGCTCCACATACCGGGGGTTACAACGATAAAAAGGTGAGGCGTCAGTACTCGACGCCCTTCCTCGCTATTATTCCCCTCTGGTATGGGTGCTTTACCTCCCTCATTTCAGTGACGTAATCGGCAAGCTCGAACAGCTCCTCTGGGCAGTAGCGGCCGGTGAGGACGAGTTCGGTGTGGGGCGCCTTGTTCCGTATCAGCTCCTTGACATCCTCAACATCGAGCATGTTGAAGCCCAGGGCAACGCAGATTTCGTCGAGTATCACCAAATCCCACTCACCGCTTGAGACCAGCTCCTTCGCCCTCTCAAGGGCCTTCTTTGCGGCCTCGATGTCTTCCTCGCTCGGCTTGCCGTGAACGAACCTTGGCAAACCGAAGGACTCTATCAAGGCCCCGCACTCCGCTATCTTAACCTGCTCCCCGTAAGCTTTGGGCGCCTTCATGAACTGGAGTATGGCGACCCTGCCTCCCCGCCCGAGCATCCTGACGGCCAGGCCGAATGCGGCGGTGGTCTTTCCCTTGCCGTTCCCGGTGTAGATGTGAACCAGTCCGAGCTTTTCACGCCACGACATTTGGCTCCACCGGGATAAGTTATCCAGTCCGCTTATAAACTTCGCCGCAAAACCGTTAAAAGACTGAACCGCGGAGTGGAAGTGTATGGCAGGGATTACGTCCCTTGGATACCTTCTCAGGGACTTAACGGTGTTCGTGCTGTCCTTTGCGATAGTTCTGATGCTCCTGGCAGTCGAAAAGAACATAAAGCGAAACCTGAGGGCGAGATACTTCTCAAGGGTCTTCGACCTGCTGCTCGGGGCGTTTCTCCTCATAGTCATAGCCGAGTTCATAGGGGTGCTCATGAGAACGTCCCTTCTCTACGGAAACTCCGAATACGCCCTTCTGAGGTCCGTGCTCCTGACGGTAAGCGGCGTCCTGCTCTTTGTGTCCTCGGTTATGGTTTACATACCCTTCGCCAGAGGAAAGTACGTGGTCGTCCCCATCGCCACTGAACCTTCGGGGGAGTTCATGCCTGGAGGCTACTGGGGAAGTGAGGAGGACACCGAGAGGCTCTTCGTTGAGCTTACAAAGCACAGGCACCTGCCGGGGATTGCGATAACGAGAGACCCGCCCGAGGTGTTCAGAAAAAGACTCGGACTTAGAATCGTCCCGGTAATATGGGTCTCAAAGGTAAAGCACCCCGACGCAGTCGCACCCACGAGGCTTCCCTACCTGCTGGAAACCCTGAGGGCCTTTCTCGAATCCACGGAGCTTGACAAGGTCATCCTGATAAACTGCGTTGAATACTCAATCCTTGAAAACGGCCCGGAAAGTGTTTTGAAATTCATCGCGAGTCTGAGAGACCTTGCAACTCTCCACAGGGGAATCCTCCTCATATCCCTTGACTGGGAAGCCCTGGATGAAAAGATGTTCAGCATGTTCACGTCCGAATTGGAGCCCGTTGAAGAGCTGGAGAAAAGCCTGTCGGAGTGATTGCCTTCTGGGGCCGGGGCCGGGATTTGAACCCGGGCTAGGGGATCCACAGTCCCCTGTGCTGACCAGGCTACACCACCCCGGCCACGTCCAGCTTAAGCTTTTGGGTTAGCTTTATAAAGTTTTCGTCAGATACCGCGAGAGAAGGCAGAAGATTCGGTATTGGGCCGAAATTGGGGCGTAAACACAACCAAACCCAAATTAAAAACACCGCCGGGGGCTGAGGGATGAAGGCAAAGCGTGAAGCGCTGGTCAGTCTCTTCACGGCGATGAGAGAGGGCAAGGTTGATGAGGATATAATAGACCTCCTCTTGCTCATCAACTCCATCAGGGGAATCTACACGACGAGCTCGTGCTCCGGCAGGATAGGAATCATTGAGGAGCCAGCTTTAGGAGCAAAACCCCTGAGCAGGTGGCTGATTAAGGTTCACCGCGAGATTACGTTTGAGGAAGCGAAAGAGGCCCTTGAGAGAGCGAGGGAGGGCCTGATTTTCCTTAAAAGCCAGCCCCCGATTTTTCACGTCGTCGCCGAGAACCTTGAGAAAGCGAAGAGGCTCCACGAGCTGGGCCTCGCCAGCGGTTTCAAGTACACGACCTTCAAGGTAATCTCCAACCGCTACCTCGTCGAGATAAACGCCACCGAGTATCTAACCGCTCCGCTCGGCAGGGACGGGAGGATAATGGTCAGCGACGAGTACCTGCGCTTCGCCATTGAAATCGGCAACTCTATGCTGAGGCGCTCGAAGGGCAGGCTTCCGAGGCTTATGAAGAACTTCGAAAAACTCCGCGAGGAGCTCGGCGAAGACGAGCTGTTCTACGAGTTAGCTAGGGAGTTTGGTGTGGGATTTTAAACTGCGTAAACTTTATCCCTCCTTAATCCAAACTCTCAACCATGAAGACATTGACGGAGATTGAGGAAATCCTGAGGGCCCACAAACGGGAGCTTGAGGAGCGCTTCGGTGTCCGTGAAATCGGCATATTCGGGTCATACGTACGGGGGGAGGCAACCGAGGCGAGCGACGTGGACATCCTCGTGGATTTCTACGAGGTGCCGTCCCTTCTGAAGTTCATCGAGCTTGAAGAGTACCTTGAGAGCCTTCTCGGGATTAGGGTAGACCTCGTTCTGAAATCCGCCCTTAAATCAAAGATTGCCGAAGGTGTGGGCAGGGAGGTCGTTTACGTATGAAGAGAACCCACGAGGATTACCTCAACGACATTGTAGAAGCGATAATCCTCATTGAAGAGTTTACTGAGGGAATGTCCTTTGAGGAGTTCCAACGGGATAAAAAGACTCAGTTTGCCGTTATCCGTGCGTTGGAAGTTATTGGAGAGGCATCAAAAGCAATTCCGTCGGGATTTAAAGAACTGCACCCTGAAGTGCCTTGGCGGGAGATTGCACGAATGCGGGACAAGCTCATCCACGCATATTTTGGCGTTGACCTTCGAGTTGTGTGGAGAACAATTGAAGAGGACATCCCTCGGTTGAGAGAGATTTTTGAGGGACTCCTTTAGCGTGTCTCACCTCATCTCGTTCCACTCTGGATTTCCGTAGCGCTTCTCGATGAGCTCCTCGGCAAGCTCAAGCTCGTAATCGGTCAGCTCACCCTCCTCTAGCTCGAAAGCGCTGAAGAAGTGCTCCCTCAACAGCTCGTAGGCCTCCCAGCGGTTCAGCTTTATTCCCTCGCGCTCCAGGGTTGTAACGCGCTCCCAGATGCTCGAAACGCCCTTGTCAGCGAGCTTTGCCTTTGAAGCCCTCAGGACTTTTCCAAGGATTTCAACGCGCGTCGCGTACATGAACGTCCCGTG
>NZ_JAMONU010000068.1 GCF_027066465.1 Thermococcus sp. | reverse complement strand
CAACCTGACGGTTGTGATAACCCTCAGGGAATGGCAGAAACATGTTTCAGCAGACGTTAGACTTTCTTACTCCGGTAGGGGCGAGTTCTTCCTCGGGAAAACCCTGGAGATACTCGTCGAGGGGATAGCCAGGAACCTCAAGGAGCTGGCGGAGGCATCCAAGCCAATCGAGGTCGGCAAGAAGACCGAAAAGGCCATACTCGAAGTGGACTTCTCCGACCCCATGAGCGTCGCCAACTTCCTGGCAAAGGCCAAGATGGTTCACAGCGGTTTACACGTCATCCCGGAGGGAAGCTTCTTCAACGTTCTCAACGAGATTCTTGAAAAGGCGGACAGTGAGGTTCTCTACCTCTCGGGAATAACGTCCGATGGAACCAGCGGTTTCAAGGTGCTCGTCAGGGGCAGTCAGGTTCTGGCCGTTGAGTTAAGGAACGGAAGTGATGTTAAGACCCTCAAGGTCGAGGGAGAGGATGGTGTTAGGGAGGTCGTTGAGCTTCTTTCAAGAGTTTCCGGGGCCTACATGGTGAATGCGTGGGTTCCGGCTGGAGGTGCTTGAGATGATTAGGAACATGAACAGCTATCCGCTCTACGACGACGGTAGCCACAAGGTTTACTGGCTTGGGATTGAGGAAAGCGAGGACGAGAAGGGAATACTGACCAATCAGTACCTCGTCATTGACGGAAACGAGGGCGCGCTTATAGAGCCAGGCGGGTTCTTCGTGTTCTCCCGCGTGCTCAAGAACGTCTCCTCCCTGATTCCCCCAACGCAGATTAAGTACCTCATGTATTCGCACCAGGACCCCGACGTAGTTGCGGGCCTAAACCTCTGGTTCGAGTACGCACCGCTGGCGAAGGTCGTTATCTCGGAGCTGTGGGTGCGCTTCATTCCGCATCTGGCAGTAATGAGCGCTGGCAGAACCGTCGGAATCCCTGATAAGGGTGCCGAGTTCAAACTTGGAAACTCGACCATAAGGGCAGTTCCAGCCCACTACCTCCACAGCCCTGGTAACTTCGCCTTCTACGACGAGAAGAGCGGAATCCTGTTCAGCTCGGACATTGGAGCGGCGGCTTTCTCGAAGGATGAGTGGTACCTCTTCGTTGAGGACTTCGACGAGCACACAAAGCACATGGAGGGCTTCCACAAGAGGTATATGAGCTCAACGAAGGCCCTTAGGGCATGGGTCCGTTCTGTGAGAAAGCTTAAACCCAAGATGATAGCGTCGCAGCACGGGGCGATATTCAGGGACGAGGACGTTGGCAGGTTCCTTGACTGGCTCGATTCGCTTGAGGTTGGAATTGACGCCTTTGAAAAGGAATTCTACGGGGACTGAACCCTCAGCTTTTTTACAAGCTCAAGCAACTCCCACAGGTTCTCGACGTAGTAGTCCGCCCCTTCAACCCTGCCGAAGCGGATGACGTTGACGACCTTGGCCCCGGCTCGATGACCGGCGAGAACATCGTGAGCGCTGTCCCCCACGACGAGAACTTCATCGGGCTTCAGGTTGAGCGCCTTAAGGGCCTTCTTTATCAGATAGGGACTCGGCTTCACCCCGTCTATGTTTGAGTAGTCCTTACCAACGACAACGTCGAAGTAATCGAGCAGGTTGAAGAGATTTAAAACGAACTCCGTGTTCTCCTGGGAGGCGTTGCTGACGGCCCCCAGCTTTAGGCCCATCTCCTTAAGCGCTCTAAGGACCTCGACGTCGCTGAACGCCTTAATTTTCCCTCCCTCAGCGAGCTTCTTCCGGTATTCGTGGTTTACCCTGTCGATTATCTTCCACATCTCAACAGGGTCTATACCGAGCTTCCGCACGTAGCTTCTCGGGAGTTCCCCGCTCACAGTTTTCCTGTAGGTTTCGTAGTCGATGTTAATTCCCGCCTTTTCGAGCGCCGGTCTAACCCACTCCTCAAACCACTTCCTGTGGTCGTAGCCCTCGTAGTAAACGAGCGTCTCGTCGACGTCGAAAAGAATACCTTTGAGCATTCAGCCGTCACCGGAGAAGATACATGAAGAGGATATAAAACGTTTAGTCTTCGAGCCTTTTAAGGAGGGCGAACTCGCGGGGGTCCCACGCGAGGGGGTCGGTAACGAGATAAACCCTCCCACCCGTTAAAATAGCGTAGTCCCTAACGTTGTGGAGGAACTTGAGAAGCGCCCTGAAGCCGTTGTGAAGGGCCAGGTATTCGGGGCAGGCTATTACTATCGCGGTGTCCGGGTCGTTTTTGAGAACCCGGACTATACCGTCTATTATCCTGTGCAGCTCCCTTGGGCCGAAGAACCCCTTAACGGTGCTCACGATGACCAGCTTCCAGCCGGGTTTTACGAGCGTTCCGGCACGGCCTATTACGATTGCCTTCCTCTCCTGAATCTCGTCTAAAGAGCGAACTATCCGAAAGTGCTTCTGACGCTCGCGCTCAAGCGTCTGAGTTGCGAACAGTGGAATTATTGCCCCGAACACCATGCCCATCATCTCTAATTTAGGGTGACATCGTTTATATTCTTTTTTTGCATATGGGTGTGTAGGTGCATCCCTCTGCCAAGACCGATGTCATCACGCATCAGCCGGTTGATCCTTCGTCATCGGGCACATAAAAATCGAAAAGGAGCTTAAAAAGCTTTAGAACAGCTCCTCGAGCTTGACGTCAATCTTGTCCGGGTTGAAGGGAAGGACGTGCCTAGTCGTCTTCGGTGAGAATACCTCTCCGCGCTTGACGAGCTCCATGACGTCCTCCTTGGTCGGGGCCTTCCTGATGAAGACGTAGTCAATCTCGCCCTTGGCCATGTCCTCCCTCGCGTCCTCCTTGAGGCCGTAGTAGATTAGCTCTATCCTGCCCTCCTGGTTCATCTCGTCGAGGACCCTGCTGACTATCTTCTGCTCCTCCAGCGAGCCGGGGATTATAAAGCTCTTCTCGCCGACTATGGCAAAGGCAACCTCACCGCGCTCGGCCTTCTCCTCGGCCTCGGGGTCTTCGATGACTTCCAGACCCTCCTTCTTGAGCCTCTCGATGACCTCGTTGAGGTCGCCCTTGAAGGCCGGATACCAGGTGTAGACCTTGACGTCGTCGCTGAAGTAGTCGAGTATAACCGAGGGAGCGCGCTTGGCACCGAGCTTCTGAAGGCCGGCCCAGCGGTGGTGGCCGTCAACGATTAGGTACTCGTCCGTTCCCGGAATCTTCGCAAGGAGCATCGGCTTCCAGAATATACCCGAGCCCGTAACGCTCTCGATGAAGTCCTCAAGCTCCTTCTGAACGAGCTGTTCGTGGGGCTTCATCTTGTCAAGCTCGATAAAAACGTAGTCAACCTTAACGGTCGGTATATCGTACTTCGGCACCTTTTCAACTCCCATCTTTAACCCTCCATGAGCCTAAAACCTGCAGACGGATATCGAATCGGGGGATAAAAAGGCTTTCCATTCACAGGGCAAGACCTTTTCGAGAATCCACCGGCTTTTGAGTCCTTTTTTTGAAAGTTTTAAGGAAAAAGCGTTAATACTTGGAACTCCAACGGAACCATGATGCGCAACGTTGCCGAGCTTCCCCTTCACGGTGGACGCGTTCCCCCATGGCTGGCGGTGAGGATGAAGAAACTGAGCACCCTAGTCCTCAAGCTCCTCGTCGAGGAGTACGGAACGATTGGCCTCCTCGAGAGGCTCTCCGACCCGGTCTGGTTCCAGGCCCTCAACAACGTAATAGGAATGGACTGGGACTCCTCTGGCTCAACCACCGTTACAACTGGAATCATCAAGGAGGTCCTCTGGAGGGAAGAGCTTGGAGTCAAAGCCGCGGGAGGGAAAGGCCGGAGAAGCAGGAAGACCCCCGAAGAGCTTCGGGAAATCACAAAGCTCTACGACCTTGATGCCGAAGAGTACATCAGGGCTTCCCGGCTCGTTGCGAAGGTTGACAGCGTTGCCCTCCAGAGCGGCTACAAACTCTACCACCACGTCTTTTTTGTGGACGAGGAGGGAAACTGGGCGGTTGTTCAGCAGGGGATGAACGAGGTGAAAAGGGTCGCGAGGAGGTACCACTGGTTCAACCCCGACGACTTCACCGTTGAGCCGCACAAGGCAATCTCGGGCTTCAGGGAGGGGCTGGCTCTCAACACCGTTTCAAAGGAGTCTCTGGAGTACCAGAAAACCCTAATCGACGTTGTTCTCGACAGCCCGAGTTCCATAGAGAGGGAGCTGAAAACACTCAAGGCGGTTTCGCTTGGCTACAGGCCCCTCGTTTACTACAAGCCGCGGGACATCAACGAGAGGGCCCTCCTCAGAAAATACGAGAGCCTGGGTAGGCTGGAGCTGAACAGAAAGGCCCTTGAGTTCGCCAGAGAAGTCAGGGTCTCCAACTACGAGGAGTTTCTGCTGATAAAGGGACTTGGACCCGGAACCCTGAGGGCGCTCTCACTCGTCCTGGAGCTCGTTTACGACGTTCACCCAAGCTGGAAGGACCCCGTTACCCACAGGATAGACCCCTTTAAGTTCAGCTACGCCGTCGGCGGAAAGGACAGGGTGCCTTTTCCCGTTGAGAGGAAAACGTACGATGAGCTGATTTCCTTCCTCGAAAGACTAGTCGAGAAGAACCCAGAAGAAAGGGCGCTCGTGAGAAACGTTACGAGAATAACGCGGGATTGGAAGTTTCCCGAGGAGGAGAAGAAACCAACGCCGTAGTTCTCTGGTGCGGGGGCGGGGATTTGAACCCCGGAACCCCTACGGGACGGGACCCTCAATCCCGCGCCTTTGACCAGGCTCGGCAACCCCCGCGCCGCCAAATATAGGGCAGAGGCACACTTTATAAATTTTTCTGTGGTTTCCGAAGGGGAATTTACCGAAAAGCTTATAAACCAACCCCGCCTCTATGGTTTCGGGTTGTGGGCCGGTAGCTTAGCCTGGTTAGAGCGGCGGACTCTTAATCCGCAGGTCGGGGGTTCAAATCCCCCCCGGCCCGCCAAAACGCGTTTCTCCTCGGCGCGTTCTGAGAAGGAGCGCGTTTGAGATTTCAGCTTAAGGAGACTTTGAAAATGAGTTTTAGGGAGCTTGGATTATCGAAGGCCTCAGTAGAGGCCGTTGAAAGGAAGGGTTTCTCGGAACCCACAGACGTTCAGAGGGAGGTAATACCCCTCATCCTCGACGGAAGGAGCGACGTGATAGGACAGTCCAAAACCGGAAGCGGAAAGACTGCCGCTTTCGGCCTGCCAATCCTCGACCTGATTGACGAAAGCAGGAAAGAAGTTCAGACGCTCGTTCTAACGCCCACCAGGGAGCTGGCGATACAGGTAAGCGAGGAGCTTCGCTCACTGCGCGGAAGGAGGAAGATAGACATCTACGCAATCTACGGGGGCCAGCCGATAGGACCCCAAATAAGGGCGCTTAAGAAAGCCCAAATCGTAGTTGGAACGCCCGGCAGGGTGCTCGACCACATAGGACGCGGAACGCTCAGGCTCGACTCGCTCCGCTTCTTCGTCCTCGACGAGGCCGACAGAATGCTTGACATGGGCTTTCAGGAGGACATCGAGGCCATCTTTAGGGCCACTCCGAGGGAAAAGCGCGTGATGATGTTCTCGGCGACGATGCCGATGGACGTTCTGTTGCTCGCCAAGAAGTACATGAAGAAGCCCGAGGTCGTCATAGTGAGCAGGGATGAGATAGTTCCTGGGGAAGTCGAGCAGGAGTTCGTGGAGGTCTCCCCCGCGAGGAGGTATGAGGTCCTGAAGAGAATTCTGAATGGCGGTTTCTACGGGATAGTCTTCTGCCAGACGAAGGTGGAAACGCGGGAGCTGGCGGAGAGGCTCAGGAGGGACGGTTTTAGGGCCGAAGCCCTGAACGGGGACATGAGCCAGCCGGCGCGCGAGAGAACTTTTGGAAGGTTCAAGCGCGGAAAAACTGAAGTTCTCGTGGCCACTGACGTTGCCGCCAGGGGCATCGACGTCCCCGAGATAAGCCACGTTGTCAACTACTCAATTCCAATGAACACCGAACAGTACATCCACAGGATTGGAAGGACGGGGAGAATGGGAAGAAAGGGTAAGGCCGTAACGCTTCTGGCACCGGACGAGGTGGGCCGCTTCAGGAGCATCGTGAGGAGAACAGGGGTCAAGGTCAGAAGGTCTGAGCTCAGTGAAGAGCTTCCCAGGGAGTACAGGGAGATGATGAGAAGGGAAACGCTCGAAAGCGAATACAGGAGAAGGTGGAGCAAACAACGGCCGAGACAGAGACGGAGGCGCTACTGAGTGCTTCACATGCCTTTTCTACTTTTAAATTCTAAACGTGGAGCGGTAAAACAGTTCTGCACAAAAGTTTGTTTGGCGCCGGGGCAGGGATTTGAACCCTGGCGGGCAAGCGCCCACGGACTCTCCAGGCCCGCGCCTTCCCAGGCTAGGCTACCCCGGCGCATAAATGAGAGGAATCAAGAGATTAGCTCAATTTCGATGGTAACGTCTTCAGGAACGCGGATGCGCATAATCTGGCGCATGGCCCTCTCATCGGCCTCGATGTCAACGAGCCTCTTGTGAACGCGAAGCTCCCAGCGGTCAAAGGTAGCCGAGCCTTCCCCGTCGGGGCTCTTCCTGGTGGTTATCCTTATCCTCTTGGTCGGAAGCGGTATTGGACCGCTCATTCTAACGCCAGTCCTTTCGGCAATCTGCTTAATCTGCTCTGTAACTTCGTTGAGGGCCTTGATGTTGGTGCTCGCAAGCTTAATCCTTGCCTTCTGCATTTTCTTCCCTCCTAAAGGTTAAGGAAAGAAGGAAGGCCTTCACTCGGCCTTCTGGATGGAGATAACCATACCGGCGGCGACGGTCTGACCCATGTCACGGATAGCGAACCTGCCGAGCTGCGGAATCTCCTTGACCGGCTCGATGACCATGGCCTTGGTCGGCCTGAGGATGACGATTGCTGAGTCACCGGTCTTGATGAACTGCGGGTTCTCCTCAATTACGTTACCTGTCCTCGGGTCGAGCTTGGCGAGTATCTGCTCGAACCTGACGGCGACCTGGGTGGTGTGGGCGTGAAGGACCGGGGTGTAGCCAACGGTTATTGCGGTCGGGTGGTTGAGGACGATTATCTGGGCCTTGAAGGTGTCCTTCGGCCTGACGACGGTCGGCGGCTTGTCGGTGTGTCCGGCAACGTCACCGCGCTTTATGTCGTTCTTACCAACGCCACGGACGTTGAATCCGATGTTGTCGCCCGGATATGCCTCCTGGAGGGGCTCGTGGTGCATCTCGATGGACTTGACCTCACCCTGAATGGGCTTGTGGAAGATTGTTGAAGCCGGCTCGAAGATGACGACGTCACCGACTCTGAGCACACCGGTCTCGACACGGCCGACCGGAACGGTACCGACACCCTTGATTGAGTAGACGTCCTGAATCGGTATCCTGAGCGGCTTGTCAACCGGCTTCGGCGGCTCGGGTATCTGGTCGAGGGCCTCGATGAGGGTCGGGCCGTTGTACCAGGGCATCTTGTCGCTCCTCTTGACGACGTTGTCACCGTTCCAAGCGCTGATCGGGATGACCGGGAAGTTCTTGTAGCCGAGCATCTTGAGGAGCTTCTCAACCTGGGCCTTAACCTTCTCGAAGACCTTCTGGTCGTAGTTGACCATGTCCATCTTGTTGATGGCGACGATTATGTGGTTGATACCGAGGGTCCTAGCAAGGAATGCGTGCTCCTTGGTCTGGGGCATGACACCGTCGGTGGCGGCGACGACGAGAACCGCCGCGTCGGCCTGGCTGGCACCGGTAATCATGTTCTTAACGAAGTCCCTGTGTCCCGGAGCGTCGATGATGGTGATGTACCTGTGCGGGGTCTCAAACTTGGTGTGGGCGACGTCGATGGTAATACCCCTCTCACGCTCCTCCTTGAGCCTGTCCATGACCCAGGCGAACTTGAAGGACTTACCCTTCTCACCCATCTCCTCGAACTTCTTGATAATCTGCTCCGGAATGTTCTGGGTGTCGAAGAGCAGCCTTCCGATGGTGGTGCTCTTTCCGTGGTCTACGTGGCCTATAAAGACGATGTTAACGTGCGGCTTCTCCTTTGGCATTTTCTAACACCTCCATATTTTGGTCTAGTCCCATTGACTAGGACGGCTTTTTAAATCTTTCGAACCTCGGCCCCCTCGGGCGGGAAACCCGCCTTGGACAAGGGGACCTCATGAGTTCCGACCCTAACTTGCGGGGCGGGTTTAAAAAGTTAACTAATGGCTTACGAACGGAAATCCGTTAAAAAAGAAGGTCCACATCAAAAGGCTGGCAAATCGAAGAGAGGTAGAAGAAAAATTCAAAAATCACTGCTGCGGGCAGACGTCCTTCTCGGTTGGCGGGTTCGGGTCGAGGCCCTTCCTCTGGCGTATCTGCCTGATTATCTGCTGGGCCAGCTCGTTCGGAACCTTCTTGAATCCTGCATGCTCGGTGCTCCACAGCGCTCTGCCGCTGGTGGCTCCACGGATGGCTCCGGCGAATCCGAACATCTCTGCAACCGGCGCCTCGGCGATGATAATCATGACCTCGCCTTCCTGGCGCATGTCGATGAGCTGACCGCGCCTCTGGTTGATTTCCCTGCTGACGGCACCCATATACTCGTAGGGAACGTTGATGATGACCTTCTGGTAGGGCTCGTAGAGGACCGGGCCGGCCTTCATCATGGCGCAGTGGATGGCCGTCCTTATGGCCGGGTAAATCTGGGCCGGACCGCGGTGGACGTTGTCCTCGTGTATCTTGGCATCGTGGAGCCTGACGATGACCTTCATGACGGGCTCCTTAGCCAGCGGTCCCTCGTCCATCGCCATGTGGAATCCGTCAACCAGGAGGTCCATAACCTCGTTGAGGTACTGGATACCCTTGGTGTTGTCGAAGAACATGTTGCCGTTGTAGACGTCGACGATGCCCTTGGCCATCTCGTAGTCCATGCCGAGCTCCGCCAACTTCTTGGCGACCTCCTTCGGGTCCTTCGGTCTGCCCTCTGGGATGATACCCTCCTTAATAGCCTGGTAAATCTCATCGGGCATCGGCTCGACGGTGATGTAGAACCTGTTGTGCTTGTTCGGCGACTTTCCTTCGACTATCGGACTGGGCTTGCTTATGCTCTCGCGGTAGACGACTATCGGCGGGGAAACGTCGACGTCAATCTTCCAGTCCTCCTTGAGCTTGACGAGCTTGACCTCAAGGTGGAGCTCACCCATACCGCTGAGGAGGTGCTGGCCGGTCTCCTCGTCAATCTTGACGTGGAGCGTTGGGTCCTCCTTGGCGAGCTGTCTCAAAGCCTCGATGAGCCTCGGGAGGTCCTTGACGTTCTTGGCCTCAATGGCAACGGTAACGACCGGCTCGCTGACGTAGTGGAGTGCCTCAAACGGCTCGATGGGTTCTTCAGCAACGGTCTCACCGGCCATAGCGTCGCGCAGACCCGTGACGGCAACGATGTTTCCAGCGGGAACGGCGTCCATGTTAATCCTCTCGGGACCCATGTAGATGCCCACCTGCTGGATTCTCGCTTTTCTCTTGCTGTTGATGAGGTAGACCTCCTTGCCGCTCTTGACCGTTCCGCTCCAGACACGGCCGGTGGCGACCTCTCCAGCGTGCTTGTCGATGATTATCTTGGTGACGACCATGACCATCTTGCCCTTCGGGTCACACTTGAGCATGGCCTGGCCAATCTCGCTGTTGATATCGCCCTGCCAGAGGTGAGGAATCCTGTACTTCTGAGCCTCGAGCGGGTTCGGGAGGTGCCTGACGACCATATCGAGGACGACGACGTGGAGCGGTGCCTTCTTCTTGAGGGTCTTGAGGTCCCCGCTGTTGGTAAGCTCAACGATGTCCTTGAATGTAACGCCTGTTTTCTTCATGTACGGAACGCTGAGAGCCCAGTTGTAGTAAGCCGAACCGAAGGCAACGCTACCGTCCTCGACCTTAACTAGCCACTGGTTCTTGAACTCTTCAGGAGCATAGCGCTTGATGAGCCTGTTGACGTCGGTTATTATTTTGGCAAAGCGGTTGAGTATCTCGTTCGGGCCAAGCTTGAGCTCCTTGATGAGACGGTCAACCTTGTTGATGAAGAGAACTGGTTTAACGTACTCGCGAAGGGCCTGTCTGAGAACCGTTTCGGTCTGGGGCATAACTCCCTCGACGGCGTCCACAACGATAATCGCACCGTCAATTGCACGCATTGCCCTCGTAACGTCACCGCCGAAGTCAACGTGACCCGGCGTGTCAATCAAGTTGATAAGGTACTCCTGCCCCTCGTACTCGTGAACCATCGAAACGTTCGCCGCGTTGATTGTGATTCCCCTCGCCTGCTCCTGCTCGTCGAAGTCGAGGACGAGCTGCTTTCCTGCCAGCTCCTCGCTAATCATTCCGGCACCAGCGAGCAGATTATCGCTGAGCGTTGTCTTACCATGGTCAATGTGAGCGGCGATACCCATGTTCCTGATTCTCTCAGGCTGGGTCATAAGCTCCTTAATCTTCGCAATCATCTCTTCCCTTCTTCCCATAACGCACCACCTTTGGATGAGCTTGTCGGCTTAACTTAAAAGGTCCGGTTATAAAGCTTTTCCCGGTTGGAAAATGGCCGCGTTCTTCAGTCCTTAAACTACTTAAGGTTTTTGGATACGAACGCCCTGACCTCATTGAGGACGTCCCCTCTCGCGTAGACCCCCCACCACCAGTAGCTTTCCTTGACCTTTACAAGGGCTTCTACAAGGGGAGAAACTTCGCTGAGTCTTTTAACTTCTCCCCCAAGCCTGACGAAGGCGTTCCTCTCTTCAAAGCGGGGCTTTGAAGGATAGTCGAGGAGCGCGAGGTGGCCGAACTCGTTTTCAAGCTCAATCTTCAGCTCCTCAAGCTCTTCACCGTCCAGCTCCTCACCGCTCCAGATGACGCGCTTGTACAGCCTTCTGGTCTCGATTGCACCGATTAGCTCCCGAACCTCAGGCTTTTCACTCCCCCTCAGCCTTGCAATCAGGTCAACCTCGTCCATGAGACGAACGTCCCTCGGAGAAATTCCCTCAAGTTCAGCGGCCTTGCAGAGCATCGCGCTCGCTATTCTAACGGTGTGGTGCTGATAAACCGTCGGGTACATCATGCTCCTCGCAAGGAGAAGGTTCTGGCCCGCCATTATCCCCTTCTCCTCGAGCACCAGTCTCTCCCCGTCCCAGCGAAGGTTTCTGACGAGCCTCTCAAGGTCAACTATTCCGTAGGCGACGCCGGTGTAGTAGGCATCGCGCACGAGGTAGTCCATCCTGTCCGAGTCTATGTCCCCGCTGACGAGGGGATGACTGAGGAGCCTGCGCAATTCACTGAGTGAGAACCTCTCCTTCAGAACGTCGCCGATTTCGCCGTGTCGTATCAGCCACCGAGTGTTTTCTTCGTGCCTCGGGAAAAGGCACTCCAGGGTGTGGCTGAACGGGTAGTGCCCGAGGTCGTGGAGCAGGGCCGCGTAAACGACCCCCTCATCTATCTCAGGATTCCTCCCCCGAATGAGCCTCGCTATGTGAAAGGTTCCGAGGGAGTGCTCGAAGCGCGTGTGTCTGGCCGAGGGGTAAACGAGGAAAGCCAAGCCGAGCTGGGTAATCCTCCTGAGCCTCTGGAACTCCGGCGTGTCAACCAGCTTTACCGCGAAGTCGTCCAGCTCTATTCCACCGTGCACCGGGTCGTGGACGAGCTTCATATTAATCGCCTTAGCTCCACGTCTCGGCTATGACGTCGTGCTTGTGTATGCTCTCGTTGCTGATTACGCGCACGTGAATTTTCCCCTTGAACCTCTCCCTCGCCTTTGCAAATATTTCCCTGGCAACGTCCTCCACGAACTTCGGGTTTCTGTACATCCCCTGCACGACGGCGTTCTCGTCAACCGTCTTCAGGAGCGTGTAGGTTGGATGACTGAACGAGCTTTCAACGACGTCAATCATGTCCTCCAGCGCTATCTCCTCGTCGAAGGCCGTTCTAACTTCAAGCTCACCGATGGCGCGCTGTATGTGGGTCTTTCCGTTGTTGTTTGCCATCGCGTGCGGACAGGCTGTGTTTCCAATAACCCTGACGCGGAGAACCTTCTCAAAGGTGCCGTCCTCGTTCTTTATGACGCCGACCTCTACGTCGTAGGGTTCGTAGCTCGTTTTTCCGCTCGCCGGCGTTTCCCTGGGGATTATCAGATGGGTCCTAATCCAGACCTCAGCGCGCCTGTGCGGGTGCTTGCTCTCAAGACGCCTTATGACGGCCCTTCCAAGCTCCTCAAGCGAGCTGTGGGCTTCCATGACCTCCTCTTCCACCGCTTCGCTCATTGCCTCGGTTATGCTCTCCACGAGACGGCTCATGTGGATTCCCTTTTTCTCTGCCGGAACGTCTATCGTGACTTCAAAGAGCGGGAGGAACGTGTAGACCTTCCCCTTCCAGTTGATTTTCGCTACGCTCCTGAGGTTGGTTATGCCGACGCGCCTTAGGGGCTCCCTGATTTCGGGGACTTCCTCCTGAGTTTCAATCGTCATGTCTCTCACCCGTGAGGCTTTAGCCGGTTCCCTTTTAAAGCTCACCGCAGAAGCCGAGCAGGAAATCTCTCAATCCCTCCCTCACATCATCGCCTAGTCTCACCGCCCCGAGGGTTATCTCCACGTCCTTCCCGATTCTGGATAGCTCATAGCCCAGTACGGCGAATTTAGTGCCGTCAAAGAACCTCAGCACGTCCCTCCTGTCGGCCTCGAAGAGGTCGGGAATCCAGCTGTTGTACCTGCCTTCCAGCCGGGGATAGACGAGTATGACACCCCCGTTGATGAGTTTGGCGTAGGCGTAGGCCTGATAAAGCTCTGAGCTTTTGCGGACGAGCTTCCTGACCGACCGGCCCTCGTTGTGGAGGTAGACGTAGAGGTTGCGGTACTTGGCGTCCACCGCGCATACGCCCTTTGCCGTCCTCACGACCACGTCCGGGAGAGGGTTTCCGACCATGAATATTGCGCCCCTCTTCATTTCGTAGTCTCTGGCGTTCCTTATCAGGTGTGGAAGGCTCTCCTGAGCCCTAACCTCGGCCTCCCCTGCTAGGGCGGTTCTTATGGTGTGATACACCAGACTCTCGAAGAGCATGTCCATGCTTATGAATATTCCGGGGAGAACCTTCGTGAATGTGCCTATTCCCTGGAATCCAGATATTATCGCCTCGGCGAGGTTGAAGACCGTTCTAAACCTCTCGTTCAGGTGGTTGAACGTCACCCTCGAGCTGTCCCCGCACATGGGGAGACTGACGCCCTCGAAGGCTCCCATCAGGACTCCGCCGATTTTTCGGGTTGTCTTCCAGCGGGAGGTCGTCACAACTATCTCAAGGGCCCTCTTCAGGATTCTGTTGAGGGGGTTGTCCTCGAGCATCACCGAGTACCTGACCGGGACTTCCTGCTTCCAGGGGGGCTTCCTGGCCATTCTGCTCATCAGGATTCTGCCCCTCAGCACCTTCGAGTTCTCCTCAATCTCCCCGTACTCGAGGTACGGCCCCTCCCCCAGGGCTCTGGCGAGGAGGAGAACGTACATGCTCTTGAAGAGCTCGTCTATGTCCCCGCTCCTGCTGTACTCCTCGGCGAGGGTACTGATTTCTTCGAACCCTATCCTCATTCCCCCGGCGAGGTTGAGGAGCTGAAGGAAGAACTGGACGGAACGCCTGTCGTCGGGGTCGGTTCTGAAGGGTTTTGGGAGGACCTGGAAGGTTATCCTCTTTCTTCCCTTCAGGCAGTACGCGAATCCCACGCTTCCGTGGGCGCGCAGGTAGTGTTCCCTGTTCTTGTGCGAGTATTCAAGGCTGAACACCCTCTGCTCCCCGCCGTGAATCGAGTTGATGACCTCCACGAAGTGCGATAGCTCCTGATACGACAGGTCCACCC